>NZ_CADFEH010000030.1:0-91685 GCF_902833155.1 Burkholderia sp. BCC1047
CGGCCAGATACTCGTCAACGATGCCTTGTCTGAACTGCTCGTTGTACTTCGTCATGTAAAACACCCCAAAGGTTGGACTAGTGTCCAACTTTTGGGGTGCAGTTCATTCGGGTGCCTTTTCGTTTTGCGGGACGTGAAACGGCCGGTGCGCCGGCCGTGGCGTCAGATCAGTGTTGGCCGAACAGCGTCGCGAGCCGGTCGACGGCCTCTTCGAGCCGCGAGTAGGCGGTCGCATAGGACAGGCGGATATAGTCGCGCGGCGCATGGACACCGAAGTCCATGCCCGGCACCAGCACCACGCCCGCGTCGTGCAGCATCGCCTGCGTGAGCGCGGCGCTGTCGCCGGCCGCCGGGTGGGCGACGCCGCCGCAATGCGCATACACGTAGAACGCACCGTCCGGCATCACCGGCACCGTGAAGCCGAGCCGCTCGAGCGCCGGTGCGATGAAATCGCGGCGGCGCTTGAATTCGAGCCGACGCGTTTCGTAGATGTCGAGCGTCGCGGGTTCGAAACAAGCAAGTGCCGCATGTTGCGCGAGCGCGGACGGGCAGATGAACAGGTTCTGCGACAGTTTCTCGAACGTGCCGACGAGCGCGGGCGGCACGACGAGCCAGCCGAGCCGCCAGCCCGTCATGCTGAAATACTTCGAGAAGCTGTTCACGGTGATCACGTCGTCGCCGAACGACAGCGCCGACACGGGCGCGGCATCGTAGCTGAGCCCCTGATAGATCTCGTCGACGATCGTGAAGCCGCCACGCGCGCGCACCGCTTCGACGATCCGCTTCAGTTCGTCCGGTTCGAGCGACGTGCCGGTCGGGTTCGACGGCGACGCGAGCAGCACGCCGCGCGTGCGGTCGTTCCAGCGCGTGCGGGCGTCGTTTTCGGTGAGCTGGAAGCGCGCGTCCGGGCCGCTCGGCACGAGCACCGGGCGACCTTCGGCCGCCGCGACGAAGTGCCGGTTGCACGGGTACGACGGGTCGGGCATCAGCACTTCGTCGTCGCGGCCGACCAGCGCGAGGCACGCGAGCAGCAGCGCGGCCGATGCGCCGGCCGTGACGACGATCCGCTCGGGGGCGATCGCGAGGCCGTACGCGCGCGCGTAGTGCGCGGCGATCGCCTCGCGCAGCGGCGCGATGCCGAGCGCGCTCGTGTACTGCGTAACGCCACGGCGCAGCGCGGCCGCGGCGGCCTCGACGACGGGCTCCGGCGCGGTGAAATCCGGCTCGCCGATGCCCATGTGGATAACATCGCGCCCCAAGGACTCGAGCCGCTGTGCCTCCTTCATCAGTTCCATCACGTAGAAGGGCTGGATCGCGTCGACGCGTGCGGCGAGCGTGACGAGCGAATCGGCGGTGGTATTCATCGGCGGGCAGGGCGGAGGGGAAAAGAATGAAAAACGGGCGCTTGCGCGCCCGTGGACAAGCAAACGGTATCAGCCGTTGCGACGCGCCTGCGTTTCGGCGGGGCGCAGCTTCGCGGCCAGCTTGTCGAGCACGCCGTTCACGTACTTGTAGCCGTCGGAGCCGCCGAACGTCTTCGCCAGTTCGACGGCTTCGTTGATGATCACGCGGTACGGCGTTTCGACATGGTGCGTGAGCTCGAACGTCGCGATCAGCAGCACCGCGCGTTCGACCGGCGACAGCTGATCGATCGGACGGTCCAGCGACGGCGTCAGCGCTTCGACGAGCGTCGCATGCTCGCGGATCACGCCGTGCAGGATCGCTTCGAGCAGTTCCTTGTCAGCCTTGTCGTAACCGAGCGCGCCGCGCAGTTGCGCGTCGATCTCGCCGGAGGGCGCGTTCGACAGCAGCCACTGATACAGGCCCTGCGTCGCCAGCTCGCGCGATTGTCGGCGGGCGCTCTTCTTCATGCGCGCTCCTCTTCGTCGTCTTCGTCTTCCTCTTCGTCCTCGTCGTCGCCGAGCTGGTCGAGCGCCATCGTCAGGTTCGCCATCTCGACGGCGACGCGCGCGGCGTCACGACCCTTTTCGGTCATGCGCGCGACGGCCTGCTCGTCGTTTTCGGTCGTCAGGACCGCGTTCGCGATCGGCAGGTTGAAGTCGAGGCCGATGCGGGTGATGCCCGCGCCGCTCTCGTTCGACACGAGTTCGAAATGGTAGGTCTCGCCGCGGATCACCGCGCCGAGCGCGATCAGTGCGTCGAACTGGCCGCTTTCGGCGAGCTTCTGCAGCGCGAGCGGGATTTCCAGCGCGCCGGGCACCGACACGAGCAGCACGTCTTCACCGGTGACGCCGAGGCGTTCCAGTTCCTCGACGCACGCGTCGGCGAGGCCGTTGCACACGGGTTCGTTGAAGCGCGATTGCACGATGCCGATACGCAGGCCGTCGCCTTCGAGATTCGGTTGGTATTGTCCGATTTCCATGATCTGGTCCGTGGTGTGGATGAACGGTTATAGGGCGAAAGCGCCGTGGCGGGTTACGCGTGGGACGCCGGGCAGGACGTGGCTTCGCCGCCGGGCATCGGAATGAAGCCCGTGACTTCGAGGCCGTAGCCGGACATGCTGCCCAGCTTGCGCGGATTCGACAGCACCTGCATCTTGCCGACGCCGACATCGCGCAGGATCTGCGCGCCGATGCCGAACGTCTTGAAATCGACCGGCCGGCGCTTGAGCGCAGCGGCCTTTTCTTCCTCGTCGAACGCCTTGAAGACGTCGATCAGGTGTTCCTTCGTATCGCCGCAGTTGAGCAGCACGATCACGCCGAGGTCGCGTGCGGCGATCTCGCGCATCGCCGCGTCGAGCGTCCACGAGTGGGTCGACACGCCCGTTTCGAGCAGGTCGAGCACCGACAGCGGCTCGTGCACGCGCGCCGGCGTATCGACGTCGGGCGACGGCGTGCCGCGCACCAGCGCGATGTGCGGCGAGCCGCTCGGCTGGTCGCGGTACAGCACCGCGCGAAACGTGCCGTGCGCGGTCTGCATCGTGCGCTCGGCGATCCGCTCGATGATCGATTCGGTGCGGCTGCGGTACTGGATCAGATCGGCGATCGTGCCGATCTTCAGGTCGTGTTCCTTCGCGAACTCGAGCAGGTCCGGCAGGCGCGCCATCGTGCCGTCGTCCTTGATCACCTCGCAGATCACCGCGGCCGGCGTCAGCCCCGCGAGCGCGGTGAAGTCGCAGCCGGCCTCGGTATGGCCCGCGCGCACGAGCACGCCGCCCGGTTGCGCCATGATCGGGAACACGTGGCCCGGCTGCACGATGTGCTCGGGGCGCACGTCGTGCGCGACCGCCGTGGCGATCGTGTGCGCACGGTCGGCGGCCGAGATGCCGGTCGTCACGCCTTCGGCCGCTTCGATGCTGACCGTGAACGCGGTGCCGTACTGCGTGCCGTTGCGATAGGTCATCAGCGGCAGGTGAAGCTGCTTGCAGCGTTCCTGCGTCAACGTCAGACAAATCAGGCCGCGGCCGTACTTGGCCATGAAGTTGATCGCTTCCGGCGTGACGAATTCGGCGGCGATCACGAGGTCGCCCTCGTTTTCGCGGTCTTCTTCGTCGACCAGGATCACCATCCGGCCGGCTTTCAGCTCGGCGATGATGTCGAGCGTGGAGGCGAGCGTCATAAGGGGGCGAGAAAGAGGAAAGTGCGTATTTTACGCCAGCCGGACGGCGTTTCGGCTGGCGCGGGCCGCGCGGGGCCGGCGAGGGCTCCGGAAAGCGCCGCGGCCGGCCTGCGCGCGGGTGCGGACGGTAGCGGGCCGGGCGTGGCCCGGCCGCGCGTCACGCGTGCTCGTTGCGCCCGCCGAGGTAGTCCAGCTTGCCGAGTTCGACGCCGCTGTGGCGCAGGATGTCGTACGCGGTCGTCACGTGGAAGAAGAAGTTGGGCAGCACGAAGTTCAGCAAATACGACTGGCCGGTGAACTCGATCGGGCCGACGCGCATCTTCAGCACGATCTGGCGCGCCTCGCTGCCGTCGATCTGCGCGGCGTCGAAGCTTTTCAGGTAGTCGATCGTCTTCTGGATGCGCGCATGCAGTTCGTCGAAGGTCTGCTCGACGTCCGGGTAGCTCGGGATCTCGGCGCCGGCGAGCCGCGCCGCGCAGCCCTTGGCCGTGTCGGTCGCGATGTAGACCTGGCGGACGAGCGGCAGCATGTCCGGGTAGAGGCGTGCGCCGATGAACACCGCCGGATCGATCTGCTTTTCGGCCGCGTGCGCCTGAGCCTTGCCGAGGATGTGCTGCAGGTTGGTGAGGCCGCGGATCAGGACGGGCAGCGAAGCCTGGTACATCGAGATGGACATGGGACGACTCCAATGGGAAGAGGGGCGGCCGCTATGCGGCGCGTCGTGCGTGGCGGCGTGGAAACCGCTGTCGACGCATCTTAGCGCGACGGCATGACCCGTGCGCGTCGTTGGCCGTTCGGCCAGGTGTCGGCAGGCCGGACGGCCATCGAGCGAACGCGATCGCGATGCGGTCGCTTCGGATGGCCGGCGGGGCGGCCCAGCACGAAGCGGGGTAGGGGCAACGCTCGGTGGAGCGATGGGGTTGCGGCGACGCGCGGACAATGCCGGGCCGAACCGTCAGCCGTCATTCCCTACACAGGATGGAACAGCCCGATCAGTCCTGATGCACGCCCTGCGACGCCGACAGCATCCGTTCCACATACCGCGCGATCATGTCGACCTCGAGGTTGACCTTGTCGCCGGCCTTCACGTGACGCAGCGTCGTGACTTCGACCGTATGCGGAATCAGGTTGATCGAGAATTCGCAGCCGTCCGCGCGATCGTCGACCGTATTCACGGTCAGGCTCACGCCGTTCACCGTGATCGAGCCCTTGTACGCGAGATAGCGGCCGAGTTCGCGCGGCGCGACGATCCGCAGTTCGTGCGACTCGCCGACCGGCGCGAAGCGCGTGATGGTACCGAGACCGTCCACATGGCCCGACACGATATGCCCGCCGAGGCGGTCGTGCGCGCGCAGCGCCTTCTCGAGGTTCACCTCGCCGGGCTGCGCGCGGCCGACCGTCCGGTTCAGGCTTTCGCGCGACACGTCGACGTCGAACGTGGCGGCGGTCTTTTCGATCACCGTCATGCACGCGCCCTGGATCGCGATGCTGTCGCCGAGCGCGACATCGGCCAGGTCGAGCCCGCCGGCCTGCACGGTCAGCCGCACGCCGGCATCGGCCGACGTGCCGAGCGGAGCGATCGTTTCGATGCGGCCGACGGCCGCGACAATTCCGGTAAACATCGTGACGATTTCCGTTCAGTGAGAGGCGTCGGGCGGCGCGACGCGCGCGAGGATCCGCAGGTCGTCGCCGATCCGCTCGATACCGTGGAACGACAGCCGCGTGCGCGCATCGAGGCTGGCCGGCGCGGCGAGATCGAACATGCCGGCCGCGTCGGCGCCCAGCAGGCTCGGTGCCAGATACACCAGCAATTCGTCGACGCAGTGCTCGCGCAGCAGCGAACCGTTCAGCTTGTGGCCGGCCTCGACATGCAACTCGTTGACGCCGCGCGCGCCGAGCGCAGCCAGCATCGCGGGCAGGTCGACCTTGCCGTGCGCATTCGCGAGCGGCACGATTTCCGCGCCGCGCGACTTCAGCACGTTCGCGCGTAGTTCGCCGGCGGCGTCGAGCCGGCCGCAGAAGATCAGCAGCGGCGCGCCTTCGAGCAGCCGCGCATCGAGCGGCAGGTCGAGGCGGCTGTCCACCAGGATGCGTTGCGGCTGGCGCGGCGTGTCGATGCCGCGCACGGTCAGCAGCGGATTGTCCTCGCGCACGGTGCCGATGCCGGTGAGGATCGCGCACGCGCGTGCGCGCCATGCGTGCCCGTCGAGGCGCGCGGCCTCGCCGGTGATCCATTGGCTTTCGCCGGAAGGCAGCGCGGTGCGGCCGTCGAGCGACGCGGCGGTCTTCATCCGCACCCACGGCCGGCCGCGCGTCATCCGCGACACGAAGCCGATGTTCAGTTCGCCCGCTTCATGCGCGAGCAGCCCGCAGCGCACGTCGATGCCCGCATCGCGCAGCATCCCGAGGCCGCGGCCCGACACCTGCGGGTTCGGGTCTTCCATCGCCGCGACGACCTTGGCGACGCGCGCGTCGATCAGCGCGTTCGCGCACGGCGGCGTGCGGCCGAAATGGCTGCACGGTTCGAGCGTCACGTAGACGGTCGAGCCCGCGACGTCGTAGCCGCGCGCGCGCGCGTCCTTCAGCGCCTGCACTTCCGCGTGGTCCTGGCCGGCCGGCTGCGTGAAGCCTTCGCCGATCACGTCGCCGTCCTTGACGATCACGCAGCCGACGCGCGGATTCGGCGCGGTCGTGTACATGCCGCGCGCGGCGAGCGCGAGCGCGCGCTGCATGTGGGCGAAATCGGTATCCGAGAACATGCGCGCGCCCCCGGGTCAGGCGGCGAGTGCCGCGAACGCGCGGCGTGCGGCCGCGAGCGTCGCGTCGATCACCGCGTCGTCGTGCGTGCTCGACACGAAGCCGGCTTCGTACGCGGACGGCGCGAAGTACACGCCCTCGTCGAGCATCAGGTGGAAGAAGCGGTTGAAGCGCTCGGTGTCGCTCTTCGTGACTTCCGCGAAGCTGGTCGGCACGCGCTCGGCGAAGTACAGGCCGAACATCGCGCCGATCGAGTCGGCCGCGAACGGCACGCCGGCCGCGCGCGCTTCGGCCGCGAGGCCGTCGGCGAGCCGCTTCGTCTGCGCGGTGAGCGCGTCGTAGAAGCCGGGCGCCTGGATCAGCTGCAGCGTCTTCAGGCCCGCGGCGACCGCGATCGGGTTGCCCGACAGCGTGCCGGCCTGGTAGACGCCGCCGAGCGGCGCGAGGTGGGCCATGATGTCGCGGCGGCCGCCGAACGCGGCGGCCGGCATCCCGCCGCCGATCACCTTGCCGAGGCAGGTGAGGTCGGCCGCGATGCCGTAGTGCGCCTGCGCGCCGCCGAGCGCGACGCGGAACCCGCACATCACCTCGTCGAAGATCAGCACGGCGCCGTGCTTCGTGCACAGCGCGCGCAGCGCATTCAGGAATTCCGGCGTGCCGCGCACGAGGTTCATGTTGCCGGCGACCGGCTCGACGATCACCGCGGCGATCTCGTCGCCGAACGCGCCGAAGGCTTCCTCGAGCGCGGCGACGTTGTTGTATTCGAGGACGGTCGTGTGCTTCGCGATGTCGGCGGGCACGCCGGCCGACGTCGGGTTGCCGAACGTCAGCAGGCCCGAGCCGGCCTTGACCAGCAGGCTGTCCGCGTGGCCGTGGTAGCAGCCTTCGAACTTGACGATGCGGCTGCGGCCCGTGAAGCCGCGCGCGAGACGCAGCGCGCTCATCGTGGCCTCGGTGCCGCTCGACACCATCCGCACCTGCTCGATCGACGGGACGAGCTTGCAGATTTCCTCGGCGATCTCGATCTCGGCTTCGGTCGGCGCGCCGAACGAGAAGCCGTCGGCGAGCACGTTCTGCACGGCCGACAGCACGTCCGGATGGACGTGGCCGACGATCATCGGGCCCCACGAGCCGATGTAGTCGATGTACTGCTTGCCGTCGGCATCCCAGAAATACGGGCCTTGCGCGCGCGCGACGAAACGCGGCGTGCCGCCGACCGAACGGAACGCACGCACCGGCGAGTTGACGCCGCCGGGAATGGTCTTCTGGGCGCGTTCGAAGAGGATCTGATTGTTGGACATGAGCGAAACCTGCGAGAGAACGGCGCGGGGGCCTGTGCACGGGCCGCGGCGCCTGGGCGGAACGATCGTCCGATTGTACCGGAGACACGCGCGACAGGCCCGCCGGGCGGTCTGCGGCCTTTCGGCGCGCGAAGGGGAGTGCCTGAGCGGGAAGGCGGCCCCGATTCGACCCGGTTTCCGCCTATCGCGGCGGCTTGCGCTTGCCGGTCAGCTCGGCCCAGCGCTTTTCGAGCGGACCTTCGACCATCGGCTTGATCGACGTGCCGGAACTCTGCGCGTCCCACGTCTGCACCGAGTACGGATGTACACGCAGCGCGTCACGCGGAATCACGACGTCCTGATGCGCGTCGACGAGCCAGTCGTACACGAAGTCGATGCACAGCCGGTAGCCGCGCTTGGTCGACGGATCGGGCACCTCGTACGGTGCGCGCGTCACGTAGCCGGAGCCGAACACGCCTTTCGGTTCCTTCGCGACGCGGTGCAGGAACACGCGGTCGCCAGGCAGGATGCCGCGCGCGAAGCCGCAGCCCCACACGTCGTGCACGGCCTCGCCGGCCTTCACGCGCGCGGCGACGTCGGGCAGTTCGGGCCATGGCCATTTCTTGGGGCTCCAGATCAGCAGGAAGGCGGTCATCGGTTCGGTCGTACGTCGAATTGGTCAGACAAGAGAGGCAAGCAGCAAGCTTAATCGAATCCGCCCGCGCGCTCGTTCCGCGCGCGACGAGCGCGGGCGTGTTCCTGGCCGCCGTCGCATGCAGCCTGAGGCAGGCAAAAAAGTTGCGCGTACAATCATGGGCCTGAGCGCGCCGCTTGCGGCGCGGCCTCTCGTCTTCACCGCCACGCGCGCCCCGACGCGCGCGGGCTCCCATTCCGGATACCCATGTCTCACGTCGTCCGGCGCCGGCCCGATGCCCGGCTGATCCTGTTGCTCGGCGCGCTCGCGGCCTGCGGGCCGATCGCCACCGACATGTACCTGCCGAGCCTGCCGTCGATCGCCGCCGGCTTCTCCGTCAGCCCCGGCGCCGCGCAGCGCACGCTCACCAGCTTCATGGCCGGCTTCTCGATCGGGATGCTGCTGTACGGTCCGCTGTCCGACACGTGGGGCCGCCGTCCCGTGCTGCTCGGCGGGATCGCGCTGTTCACGCTCGCGAGCATCGGCTGCTTCGTGTCGGGCTCGATCGACATGCTGATCGTCGTGCGCTTTTTGCAGGCGCTCGGCGCCGGCGCCGCGTCGGTGCTCGCACGTGCGATCGCGCGCGACGCGCACGAGCCGAGCGACGCGGCGAAGGTGCTGTCGATGGTCGCGATCGTCACCGCGGTCGGGCCGCTGCTCGCGCCGCTGATCGGCGGCCAGATCCTGCGTTTCTCCGGCTGGCGCGGCGTGTTCGTCGTGCTGGCCGTGTTCGGCGCGATCTGCGCGACGACCGCGTACCTGCGCGTGCCCGAAACCTGGCCGAAGGAGCGGCGCAAGAGCGCGGCCGTGCTCGCGTCGTTCGCCTCGTACGGGCGCATCCTGTCCGACCCCGTCGCATGGGGGCACATGCTGTGCGGCGGGATGGCGTTCGCGTCGATGTTCTCGTACATCACCGCGACGCCGTTCGTGTACATCGAGTATTTCCACGTGTCGCCGCAGCACTACGGGCTGCTGTTCGGCCTGAACGTCGTCGGGATCATGATCGGCAACTTCGCGAACACGCGCCTCGTCGGCCGCATCGGCTCGCTGCGCATCATCGCGGCCGCGTCGCTCGTGAGCTGCATCGCGTCGCTCGCGGTCGCGTTCGTCGCGCTGACGGGGTTGGGCGGGCTGTGGTCGATCGTCGTGTGCCTGTTCTTCGTCGTCGGCGTGGTCGGGATCCTGTCCGCGAACTGCACGACCGACCTGATGCACCGCTATCCGCACAACGCGGGCGCGTCGGCGGCCGTGTTCGGCGCGATGCAGCTCGCGCTCGGCGCGCTCGCGAGCGTCGCGATCGGGGCACTCGCGGACGGCACGCCGTTCGCGATGGGGGTGACGATCGGTGTCACCGGCGTGCTGTGCTTCGTCGGGCGCTATCTGGTGCTGCGCTGGCATGGATGGCCGGTGAAAGCGGGCGCTTGAGCGGCGCGGCGGAACTGTCGGAGGAGGGCGGTGGATGGGTTTGAACTTCCCCCTCTGCATCACTTTGGACGGTCTGACGAGCGATTGTCGAGTCGATAGCTGCGCTTCGGGTTGCTCACGAATCGCCTGACTTCGGTCTCGAGTTCCTGACTGCGATACAGATCCAGGCATTTTAAAAAATCAAATCTCACGCCCTTGAGTTCGGACTCGACGACCGGATTGCGATAGTCGCGTGCAAGAAAACGATTGACCAGCGACTTGCTTGCGTCGGGGTTCCGCTCCAGATCGAAGTCGGTCCAGTCCATCAGCGCACTGGCGCTGCTTCCCGCGTCCATCGCAGCGGACGGTTCATTCCGATAAGCGGTCGCGATGCATTCGGCGAGCACCATGTCCTTGTAGTTTTGCGCGTAGGTTCGGGCGCCGGCTTGCGGCGACGACGTTGCATCCGTGGCATGGCCCGATTGCGCCGCTAACGTCAGTACCCCAAACATCACACACCGGAGCAGCGGATTTCGTCTGCGGATTCAACCCGTCGATGCAACGAATTGATGAAAGCGCTCCGCCGGTGTATCGAAGTCTAGCGTCTTTCGAGGACGCTCATTGAGCCGCCTGGCAACAGCGTTGAGCGTGGCCTGTGAATAGGCCGAGAGGTCGATCCCCTTTGGGAAATACTGTCGGAGGAGCCCATTTGTGTTCTCGTTCGAACCCCGTTGCCAAGGGCTCTGCGGATCACAAAAATAGACCTTGATGTCGGTGGCCACGGTGAAACGCGTGTGATCGGCCATCTCTTTGCCTCGATCCCAGGTCAGTGATTTGTATAGTTCATGAGGAAGCTTGCCGGCGTGTCGGATCAATGCGTTGATGACCGTTTCCGTATCCTTACTGGCAACCTTCACCAGCATCACGAAGCGGCTCTGACGCTCGACAAGAGTGGCAATCTGGCTGTTCGCGCTGCCGAACAGCAGATCACCTTCCCAGTGGCCCGGTATCGCACGGTCATCAACGGTCGCGGGGCGTTCACTAATCGGGACGGTGTCGCAGATTCTGCCGTGGTCGTCGGTCTTCATCGTGTGATGACGCGAACGACGCATAGCCCGCGAGCGCCGTAAATGCTCGAGCAATTCCTTTTTGAGTGCACCGCGAGCTTGTATGTAGAGGCTGCGGTATATAGTTTCGTGCGACACCTGATAATCCCTGTTGACCGCATATACGTGCTTAAGCCAACCAGCGATCTGCTCAGGTGACCACTGCAGCCTGAGCTTGCTTGCTACGACCTGGGCGAGTTCCCGGTTCCTGACGAGCTTGCAGACTTGGGGACGACGGGCTCGCTCCCACGCAAGTTCGTCAGCATTGTTCGCCCGATAACCCTGCATACCGCCGTTCCGCTTGAGCTCGCGGCTAATGGTGGACGGAGCACGTGCGAGCCGAATCGCAATCGCGCGAATCGAATCGCCAGCAACCACTGAGCGCGAGATCTCCTCCCGCTCGGCAAGGGTCAGTGCCAAGCTCGAACGGCGCCGTTGCTTTGGTTGTATGCCGCCCGTTTCGGCCAGAATCCCTTGTACCGAGGAATGGTTCCGATCAAACAGCTGGGCGATCTGCTGCAGCGATTCGCCCCTGCGCCAGCGCTCCCACATTAACGCCTTCTGGCTGTCTGTATAGTAGATCCGCCGTCTCTGTTTCATTGCAACACTCCTTGCTGCTATGCAGCCTCAAGTGTGTTGCATCGACGGGTTGAATCCGCATCTCACGGCAGACTTTCCAAGCGCTGATTGTTCCACTCTCCATCCAAAATAGCCTGATAGAGCATGCCTAGAGTCAGTGGCACTTTGTCATACTTTTTTCGGTGTTTTCTGGAGAAGACCGTCCGCGCCACTTCAATCAAGCTAAAGCCCTCTTCCGAGAAGTAGCGATTGAACTCAAAATCACCAACTTGCACCGGAAATTTATTGAAGAAGCGCTCCATAAACTCGACCGCATCGTCGCCAGTGATATCCAAATCACCCTCGATGGCATGACTTTTTGTGAGAATTTTTTTGGGGCTGACACCGGTCCCTCTTCTCACAAAATCTTCAAACTCGTTCCATGTGAACTGGCTCATCGGAACACCCCCTCTCCGCAAACTGGATGAACGTGATGCTGTCGATGCCAATCGGGGTTCCGTGAGAAACGGTCATTTCTCACGTCGGACCGGGATGGCGGCATCACGCGGAGTGAAGGAAGTTACCGAGCCTGGGCAACTGCTGACAATTGGACTGGTTCGAAAATGAGAGCGTGTACGAACGTACGACATCACGCGCAGCCCTCGGCAGACGGCATCGTCGATGCCTGCCGAGCCGCTGTGGCGCGGGGCGGTGCAGCACATACGAAACACCCCGAACGCCGGGCTTGAATCCAGCGTTCGGGGTGTCGTGGATCGACGGTGTTTCGCCGAAGCGTCAGTCCCGCGCGACGTCCTTCGCCGCCGGCGATGCGCCGTGGCTCAACCAGTCGAGCACGTCGGCCGTTTCGTCGTCGCTTGCTCGCGCCCGCGCCTGCGCGACGGCCTCCGGCAAGTCACCGTTGGTCGACGCGCGACGGATCGCAACACCGACCGCGAGGATGTCGATCATCAGCAGATGCAGGACCCGCGAGATCATCGACAGCTGCGACTCGCGCATCTCGATGTGATCGGTCTCGAGCGCGACGGTCGCGCGCTTCGCGAGCGGCGTGTTGCTCGACGTGATCGCGATCACCTTCGCGCCGGCCTGCATCGCGACGTCGAGCACGCGCAGCAGCTCGGGCGCGCGTCCCGACTTCGACACCGCGACGATCACGTCGCCCTTGCCGAGCAGCGCGGCCGACGCGGCCTGCATGTACAGGTCGCCGTACGCGATCGTCGGAATCCCGAAGCGGAAGAACTTGTAGTGCGCGTCCTGCGCGACGATGTTCGAGTTGCCGAGCCCGTAGAACTCGATGCGCCGCGCGCCGTTCAGGATCTCGATCGCGTTCTCGACGTGCTCGAAATTCAGGTGCTCGCGCAGCTGCAGGATCGCGGACACCGTGTTGTCGAGCACCTTCGCGCCGAAGTCGGTGGCCGTATCGCCGAGATGCACCTGGCTGTGGCTCATCGGAATCGTGCCGGTCAGGCCGGTCGCGAGCTTCAGCTTGAAATCCGACAGCCCCTGGCAGCCGAGCGAGCGGCAGAAGCGGATCACGGTCGGCTGGCTCACGTCGGCCTTGCGCGCGATGTCGACGATCGGATCGTTGATGATCGAGCGCGGATGGTTCAGCGCGAGATCGGCCACGCGGCGCTCGGCCGGCGTCAGCGCGTCGCGCATCTGGCGGATCCGCTCGAACACGGCCGACGACGCACCGCCCGACCGGTTCGACAACTGTTCCGCGAGAATCGCCGATACGCCGAGGAACGCCGGGTATTCGGCGGTGATCAGGTAGGTCGGGATGTTCTCGAGGTAGTGCGTGAAGCGGCCCTTCGCCTCGAAGCGCGCGCGGAACGACGAGCGCGTGAACAGCTCGCCCAGCTTCAGCGCGACGCCGCCGCCGATGTACACGCCGCCGAGCGCGCCGAGCGTCAGCGCGACGCTGCCCGCGAACGCGCCGAGAATCCCGCAGAAGCATTCGACCGTCTCGAGCGCGAGTGCGTCGCCCGCATGTGCGCGCTCGACGATCTCGACCGTGTCGACGGACGCGGCCACCCGCTTCTTGTCGCGCGCGGCGAGCGCACGATAGATGATCTCCATGCCGGGGCCCGCGCACACGCGCTCGAACGACACGTGCGGAAACTTCTTGCGCGCGTATTGCAGCACGAGATCCTCGCGCTCGTCCTGCGGCGCGAACGAAGCGTGACCGCCTTCGCTGCCGAGTGCGATCCAGCGATCGTCGGCCGGAATCAGGCCCGACACGCCGAGCCCGGTACCGGGCCCGAGCAGACCGATCACGCTGTTCTGGCGGCGCGCGCCGCCGCCGACCTGCACGCGCTGCGCATCGGTCAGGCCCGGCAGCGCCATCGCGAGCGCGGTGAAGTCGTTGACGACGAGCAGCGTGTCGAAGCCGAGCGCGCGGCGCGTCGCCTCGATCGAGAAGCTCCAGTCGTGATTGGTCATCGTGACCTGGTCGCCGTCGACCGGGTTCGCGATCGCGATCGCCGCGTGGTTCACGCGGCTGATCTTCACGTCCTTCAGATACTTGCGGATCGCGTCGGTGATCGTCGGATAGTCGGCGCCGGGATAGACGCGGATCTGCGTGATCTCGCCCGGGCCGGTTTCCAGCGCGAAGCGCGCGTTGGTGCCGCCGACGTCCGCGAGCAGGCGCGGGCCGTCGGCATGCTGACCCGCGACGACCGCCTTACTTTGCGCACCAGTAGACATCGAGCTGGGTCCCCTTGTCGTTGGCCAGTTGGGAAATCGCGTTCTTCTGCAGCGACGCGGCCGCGGCGTCGAGCACGTCGCGTTTGCGGGCGCCCGCGATCAGCAGGAACAGCCGGTCGACGCGCTTCAGCGCATCGAGCGAATAGCTCACGCGTGCGTGGGGTGCCGCGCCTGGATGCACGGCGACGAAGCGCTCGGGCGTCGTGATCGCGTGGTCCCATTCGGGCGCGTCGGCGAAGATCGACGCGGTATGGCCGTCCTCGCCCATGCCGAGCACGGCGACGGTCGGCACGCGGTAGTCGGCGTTCGCGTTGAGCGCGGCGACGTGCGCGTCGAGCGTGGTGCGCGTGTCGACGAGCGGCAGGAAGCGGGCAGGGGCCGCCGCGTGTTGCAGCAGCGTGTCGCGCACGAGTTGCGCGTTGCTGGCCGCGTCGTCGTCCGGCACCCAGCGGTCGTCGACCAGCGTGACGTCGACGCCGGCCCAGTCGAGCGTCGCGTGCGACAGCGTATGCAGGAACGGGCGCGGGCTGGTGCCGCCGGACACCGCGAGCGTCGGGCGCGCGGGGCCGGCGAGCGCCGCGCGCAGCGCATCGCCGATGGCGCGCGCGAGCGCTTCGCTTTGCGCTTCCTGGGTGTCGAAAGCGTGGATCTCGATCACATCTCCTCCGGACTGCTTTGTCTGTTCAAATCGTACGAATCGTGATGCACGTTGCCGCATACGGTGGCGTACGCGGCAACGGTTTGGTTCAGTTTTCTTCTTCGAGCCAGCAGGTGTCGTGCTGCGCGAGCATCGCGCTCGACGCGGCCGGCCCCCACGTGCCCGCCGCATACGGCTTCGGCGGCTTCAGCGTGCGCGCCCATTCGTTCAGGATCGGCTCGACCCACTGCCAGGCGGCTTCCTGCTCGTCGCGACGCACGAACAGCGCGAGCCGGCCGTTGATCACGTCGAGCAGCAGGCGCTGGTACGCCTCCATCTGCCCTTCCTTGAAGAACTGGTCGAACGCGAGATCGAGGTGCACGCTCGCGAGGTTCATCCCTTCGCCCGGCTGCTTCGCGAGGCAGTACAGGCGGATCGTCTCGTTCGGCTGCAGCCGGATCACGAGACGATTCGCACCGGCGCGCAGCGCGGAGGCCCCGAGCGCCGAGTGGGGCACCGGGCGGAAGTTGACGACGATCTCCGCGACGCGATCGGCCAGCCGCTTGCCGGTGCGCAGGAAGAACGGCACGCCGGCCCAGCGCCAGTTGTCGATCTCGACCTTCAGCGCGACGAAGGTTTCGGTCTGGCTGTCGGGCTTCACGCCCGGCTCGGTCGCGTAGGCCGGCACCTGCGCGCCCTTGATCACGCCCGCATGATACTGGCCGCGCACGGCGACCTTGCCGATGTCGCGCGGATCGACCGGCTTCAGCGCACGCAGCACGCGCAGCTTCTCGTCGCGCACCGAGTCGGAATCCATCGAATGCGGCGGCTCCATCGCGACGATCGACAGCAGCTGCAGCAGGTGGTTCTGCACCATGTCGCGCAGCGCGCCCGTATTGTCGTAGAAATCGCCGCGCGCCTCGACGCCGAGCTCCTCGGCGATCGTGATCTGGATGCTCTCGACCCATTCGCGGCGCCACAGCGGCTCGAACAGCGCATTGCCGAAGCGCAGCGCGAGCAGGTTCTGTACCGGCTCCTTGCCGAGATAGTGGTCGATCCGGTAGATCTGGCCTTCCGCGAAGATCTCGCCGACCGCGTCGTTGATCGCGTTCGACGATTTCAGGTCGTAGCCGAGCGGCTTCTCGAGCACGATGCGCGCGCCTTCGTTCAGGCCGACCGCCGCGAGCGCCTTGCAGATCGGCACGAACAGCGACGGGCCCGTCGCGAGATAGAACACGCGGATGCCGGGCAGCGAGGCGACCGCGTCGCGCAGCACGACGTAGTCCTCCGCGCGGCCGAGATCGAGGTTCACGTACTCGATGCGGTCGAGAAACGACTGCCATGCCGCGTCGTCGAATGCATTGCCGGCCGCTTTCGCCGCATGCGGCTTCACGTGCGTGTCGACCCATTCGAGATAGGCCGCCCGATCCGATTCGTGTCGCGCCACCGCGACGATCCGGCCGCTCGCCGCCAGCATGTTCGCGCGGTGCGCTTCGAACAGCGCGGGCAGGATCTTGCGCATCGACAAATCGCCGGTGCCGCCGAAAAGTACGAAGGTAAAGCTGGAATCGGTATGCATGTGTCTCCGCCGTGTTGGGGGTGCCCGGAAGCGATCCGTAGTGCGATAAAAATATTTTTGACACTGAATTGTAGTTTAACTACAATCCGCCGCAAGGGGTAGCACCTGGGTGAAGAAAAAAAGAAGTGCGGTCGATGAACTGCGCGAGCTTCGCCTTCGGAAGCGCCTTGTGCCGAATGTTATCGGACATTGGCGGCGCGCATCGTTGGCGCGCCGTCGGCCCCGGGCTCGCGTCGCATCATCGCGGCGGGCCAGAAACACAAAGAGGAGACACGCCGTTGAATCTCGATTCACGCTTTCTGTAAGAGCCCGGCCGGTCATCGGCCCCGTACGCTGCATGCGTCCCGCGGCTCGATTTCCCCGTCGTTATCAAGAAGCCGGTTCCCGGTCAGGGAACCTCACGAGTTGATTCAGTCTGGAGGAGATAAGTAATGAAAGTTCGCTCGATCATGGGCGCGCTCTGCGCCGCAGGCCTGATGGCTGGCGCCGTGGCGGCGCAGGCAGCCGAGAACGTAACCGTGCTGCACTGGTGGACCTCGGGCGGCGAGTCGAAGGCCGTCGGCGTGCTGAAGGACGACCTGCAGAAGCAGGGCTACGTGTGGAAGGACTTCGCGGTCGCGGGCGGCGCCGGCGCCGCGGCGATGACCGCGCTGAAGACCAAGGTGATCAGCGGCGATTCCCCGTCGGCCGCGCAGATCAAGGGCCCGCTGATCCAGGACTGGGCCGACCAGGGCGTGCTCGTCAACATCGATTCGGCCGCCGGCGACTGGAAACAGAACCTGCCGCCGGAAATCGACAAGATCATCAAGTACAAGGGCCATACCGTCGCCGCGCCGTTCTCGGTGCACCGCGTCAACTGGCTGTACATCAACAAGGCCGCGCTCGACAAGGTCGGCGCGAAGGTGCCGACCACCTGGCCTGAATTCTTCGCGGTGGCCGACAAGCTGAAGGCCGCGGGCATCCAGCCGGTCGCGATGGGCGGCCAGCCGTGGCAGGATCTGACGCTGTGGGAAGACGTCGTGCTGTCGCAGGGCCCGGCGTTCTACAAGAAGGCGCTGGTCGACCTCGACCAGGCGACGCTGACGTCGCCGCAGATGCTGTCGGTGTTCGACACGGTGCGCAAGATCCAGGGCTACTTCGACACCGGCCGTAACGGCCGCGACTGGAACCTGGCGACCGCGATGGTCATCAACGGCAAGGCCGGCATGCAGTTCATGGGCGACTGGGCGAAGGGCGAGTTCGAGAACGCCGGCAAGAAGGCGGGCAAGGACTACGTCTGCGCGCCGGTGCCGGGCACCGCGAATTCGTACACGTTCAACGTCGACTCGTTCGTGTTCTTCCAGCAGAAGGGCGAGAAGAACGCGACGCCGGGCCAGCTCGCGCTCGCGAAGACGATCATGACGCCGGACTTCCAGGAGCAGTTCAGCCTGCTGAAGGGCTCGGTGCCCGTGCGTCTCGGCGTGAAGATGGACAAGTTCGACGATTGCGCGAAGAAGTCGTATGCCGACGAGCAGACCGCGATCAAGTCGGGCGGCTTCGTGCCGTCGCTCGCGCACGGCATGGCGCAAGGCGACGCGACCGCCGGCGCGATCACGGACGTCGTGACGAAGTTCATGAACTCGCAGCAGGATTCGAAGAGCGCGGTCGCCGCGCTCGCGAAGGCCGCGAAGGTCAAGTAACGCGCGCCAGGCGCCCGGCCGGAAACGCTTCATCGGCCGGGCGTTTTTGCATGTGCAGCAAACGGGCTCGCCCGCGGGCCCGTGCCGTACCCGGCGCCGGCCCGGCCTGCGTCGCCCTCGTTCCAGGAGTCGAATCAAGTGGCTGCCCCTCTTAGCGGAAACGGATCCGGCGCTGCCGCCGCACGGCGTACGTCGCCGATGTCGGCCTTCGCCGATCGCTGGATCCCGAAGCTCGTGCTCGCGCCGAGCGTCGCGATCGCCGTGGTGTTCATCTACGGCTTCATCCTGATTACCGGCTATCTGTCGCTGACCCGCTCGCGGCTGTTGCCCAACTACGAATTCGACGGCTTCGGCCGTTACACCGACCTGTTCCAGAACGACGTGTGGTGGACCTCCGCCGCGAACCTCGGCTGGTTCGGGATCCCGTTCATCGCGATCTGCGTCGGGCTCGGGCTGTTCCTCGCGATCCTGCTCGACCAGCGGATCCGCAACGAAGGCGCGCTGCGCGCGATCTTCCTGTACCCGATGGCGCTGTCGTTCATCGTGACCGGCACCGCATGGCAGTGGATCCTGAACCCGGGCCTCGGCCTCGAGAAGGTGATGCACGACTGGGGCTGGACGAGCTTCTCGTTCGGCTGGCTCGACGATCCGGACAAGGCGATCTTCTGCGTGGTGATCGCGGCCGTGTGGCAGTCGACCGGCTTCGTGATGGCGCTGTTCCTCGCGGGGCTGCGCGGCGTCGACGGCGAGATCTTCAAGGCCGCGCAGGTCGACGGCGCGACGCTGCCGACCATCTACCGCAAGATCGTGATCCCGAGCATGCGGCCGGTGTTCTTCTCGGTGCTGCTGATCCTCTGCCACATCACGATCAAGACCTTCGACCTCGTCGTCGCGCTGACGGCGGGCGGCCCGGGCACGTCGTCGTCGCTGCCGGCCATGTTCATGTACACGTTTTCGTTCAACCGCGGCCAGCTCGGGCTCGGCGCGGCGTCCTCGGTGATGATGCTCGCGACCGTGGTCGCGGTGCTGGTGCCGCTGATGTATATGGAATCGAGGAGCACCCGCAATGCAGCCTAAGATGACGATCAGCCGGGCAGTGATCTATGCGGCACTGATCCTGTTCGCGCTGTATTTCCTGTTCCCGATCTACGTGATGCTGTCGACGTCGTTCAAGGACCTCGACCAGCTGCGCACCGGCAACCTGCTGACGCCGCCCACCACGTGGACCGTCGACCCGTGGGTGAAGGCGTGGAGCGGCGCCTGTACCGGCGTGCGCTGCGACGGCATGAAGCCGTTCTTCCTGAACTCGCTGCAGATGGTGATTCCGGCCGTGTTGATCTCGTCGCTGATCGGCGCGTTCAACGGCTACGTGCTCACGCACTGGCGCTTTCGCGGCGCGGACGCGCTGTTCACGATGATGCTGGTCGGCTGCTTCATCCCGTTCCAGGTGATCCTGCTGCCGATGGCGCGCCTGCAGGGGATGCTCGGTCTCGCGAACACGATTCCGGGCCTCGTGTTCGTGCACGTCGTGTACGGGATCGCGTTCACGACGATGTTCTTCCGCAACTTCTACGTGAGCGTGCCGGCCGAACTCGTGAAGGCCGCGCGCATCGATGGCGCCGGCTTCTTCACGATCTTCACGAAGATCCTGCTGCCGGTGTCGCTGCCGATCTTCATGGTGTGCCTGATCTGGCAATTCACGCAGATCTGGAACGACTTCCTGTTCGGGATCGTGTTCTCCGGCGTCGATTCGATGCCGATCACGGTCGCGCTGAACAACCTCGTCAACACGTCGACGGGCGTGAAGGAATACAACGTCGACATGGCCGGCGCGATCATCGCCGCGCTGCCGACGCTGCTCGTCTACATCGTCGCCGGCCGCTACTTCGTGCGCGGGCTGACGGCGGGCGCGGTGAAGGGGTAGGCGCGGCGTTATCCGATACGACGAACCGGCCGCGCGCCACGCGCGGCGCATCGAAACGAACCCGACGCGGCGCCCGAGTGCGCCGCGCGAGACGAGACAGAGGATTCACAGCATGGCAAGCCTTTCCATCCGTGACGTGTACAAGACCTACCCGAACGGGGTGCCGGTCCTGAAGGGTGTCGACATCGAGATCGAGGACGGACAGTTCCTGATCCTGGTCGGCGGCTCGGGCTGCGGGAAATCGACGCTGCTCAACATGATCGCCGGGCTCGAGACCGTCACGAGCGGCGAGATCTGCATCGACGGCAAGGTCGTCAACGACCTGTCGCCGAAGGATCGCGACATCGCGATGGTGTTCCAGTCGTACGCGCTGTATCCGTCGATGACGGTGCGCGAGAACATCTCGTTCGGCCTGAACATCCGCAAGGTGCCGAAGAGCGAACAGCAGCAGATCGTCGACCGCGTGTCGTCGATGCTGCAGATCCAGCATCTGCTCGACCGCAAGCCGGGCCAACTGTCGGGCGGCCAGCGCCAGCGCGTCGCGATGGGCCGCGCGCTCGCGCGCGATCCGTCGCTGTTCCTGTTCGACGAACCGCTGTCGAACCTCGACGCGAAGCTGCGCATCGAGATGCGCGCGGAAATCAAGCTGCTGCACCAACGCCTCGGCACGACGATCGTCTACGTGACGCACGACCAGATCGAGGCGATGACGCTTGGCGACCGGATCGCGGTGATGAAGGACGGCGTGGTCCAGCAGTTCGGCGCGCCGCAGGAGATCTACGATTCGCCGTCGAACCTGTTCGTCGCGGGTTTCATCGGCGCGCCGCCGATGAACTTCATCAACGGCAAGCTGGTCGAGCAGGGCAGCGGGATCGCGCTCGAGATCGACACGGGCCTCGCGCGCAGCGCGCTGATCCTGCCGTTCGACGCGGCGAAGCTGAAGTCGCACGTTGGCCGCGAGGTGATCCTCGGCCTGCGTCCGGAGCGCATCACCGACGCGCGCAATGCACATCACGGCGAGACGTCGAAGCTGCAGCCGATCGACGTGCGCGTCGACGTGACCGAGCCGACCGGCCCGGACACGCACGTGTTCGCGCAGGTGAACGGCAAGCGGATCGTGAGCCGCGTGCATCCGGCCGCGAACCCGCAGCCGGGGCAGACGCAGTCGCTGCTGTTCGACGTGTCGAAGGCCGTGCTGTTCGATCCGGCGTCGGAAGAGCGGATCGCGTGACGCGACGCTTGCGCTGAACGAAAGACAAAGGGGCCGTTTCGATGAACGGCCCCTTTTTCGTTTCCGCGATGCGGATGATGCGTCCGCGGATGCGTCGGTCAGGTCAATGCGGCAACCGCACGTCGAACTTGAACGTCGCGAGCCGCGCGACGAGGATGAAGCCGGTCGCGAGCAGCACGCTGTACACCGAGTCGAACTGCAGCCACACGAGCAGCAGGTAGAACCAGCAGCCGACGAACGCGCAGGTCGCGTACGGCCGCGAATCGCGCAGGATCAGCGGGATGTCGTTGCACAGCACGTCGCGGACGATCCCGCCGACCACGCCGGTGATCACGCCCATCATCACCGCGATGAAGCGCGGCATCTCGGCGTCGAGCGCGATCGACGTGCCCGAGATGCTGAAGATGCCGAGCCCGATCGCGTCGGCGATCAGCAGCAGCCGTTCGGCCGACAGCCGCGACAGCATGCGCAGCACGAACGGCGCGAACAGCGCGAGCACGAAGATCGCGATCACGTAGTCGTCGTGCACGACCCAGTAGAACGGCCGGCGCTCGAGCAGGATGTCGCGCAGCGTGCCGCCGCCGAACGCGGTCGCGAGCGCGACGACGAACGTGCCGACCGAGTCCAGGCGGTTCTTGCGCGCCTCGATGAACCCCGAAATCGCGAAAGCCAGCGTGGCGATCGCCTCCAGTATCGCGATCGCGAGCGTCAGCCTAGGATGCGGCACGCGGCCCCCGGTCGGCCGGCGCCGCGTGCGGCTGCAGCAGCACCAGCACCGCGCCCGCGCCGCCGTCGTGGCCGCGCGCCTCGCAGAACGCGATCACTTCTTCCTTCTGCACGAGCCACGCGCGCACCTTGCCCTTCAGCACCGGTTCCTTGCCGATCGAGCCGAGCCCCTTGCCGTGGATCACGCGCAGGCAGCGCAGCCCCTTCTTGCCGGCTTCGCGGATGAATTCGGCGAGCGCATCGCGCGCTTCGTCGCGCCGCATCCCGTGCAGATCGATCTGCGCCTGCACGATCCATGCGCCGCTTCTCAGCTTGCGCACGACGTCGCGGCTGATGCCGGGGCGGTGGTAATACAGCGAGTCGTCGCTGTCGAGCAGTGTCTCGGGATCGAATTCGTCGGACAGCGTCGCATTCAGCACGGCTTCCTCGTCGCGCTGCGTCTGTTTCGGCACCGGGTCGGGCGGCATGCGGCCCGACGACGCGCGCGGCGGCGCGTTCAGCGGCCGGATCGTGCCGATTTCGTTGCGGAACAGGTTCGCGTCGGCTTCCGCCTTGCGCTCGGCCTGCGCGGTTTCGATGCGCGCGCGCTCACGCCGATCGGCTTCGCCTTGCAGCGACTTGCGCAATGCGCCGAGGCCCGCGAGGCCCTGGCCGCGCAACGCGGCCGCATCGGGCGCGGGCGGCGGCGCGGCGGGCGCCGCGGTCACGGGACGGGCGGCGATCTTCCGCTTCGCGGGATCGCTCGGATGGGGCTGGTTCTTCGCCATGATTCGGTAACGGGGCAGGCGCGTTCGGGCGCGCGGGCACAAAAAAGCCGCTGCGCGGCGGCAGCGGCTTTCCGGTCGAGCCCGCTTCGCGGCAGCGGACGCCATTGTAGCGCCCGCCGCGGCAAGGCTCCCGGCTTACTTCTTGTCGTGCAGGCTTTCGAGGTAGCGCTGCGCGTCGAGCGCGGCCATGCAGCCCGTGCCCGCGCTGGTGATCGCCTGGCGGTACACGTTGTCCTGCACGTCGCCCGCGGCGAACACGCCCGGCACGCTCGTCGACGTCGCGTTGCCTTGCAGGCCGCTCTTCGTCAGGATGTAGCCGTCCTTCATCTCCAGCTGGCCCTGGAACAGGTCGGTGTTCGGCTTGTGGCCGATCGCGACGAACACGCCCTGCACGTGCAGGTCTTCCGTCGCGCCGGTCTTCACGTTCTTGATGCGCAGGCCCGTGACGCCCGATTCCTCGCCCGTCACTTCGTCGAGCACGTGATCCCACTTGATGTCGACGACGCCTTCCTTTTGCTTCTCCAGCAGGCGGTCGATCAGGATCGGCTCCGCGCGGAACTTGTCGCGGCGGTGGATCACCGTGACCTTCTTCGCGATGCCGGTCAGGTAGAGCGCTTCCTCGACGGCCGTGTTGCCGCCGCCGATCACCGCGACTTCCTGGTTGCGATAGAAGAAGCCGTCGCAGGTCGCGCAGGCCGACACGCCCTTGCCCATGAACGCTTCCTCGGAGGCCAGACCGAGATACTGCGCGGACGCGCCGGTCGCGATGATCAGCGAGTCGCATGTGTATTCGCCCGAGTCGCCGATCAGCCGGATCGGCTTTTCGTGCAGCTTCGCGGTGTGGATGTGGTCGAAGACGATTTCGGTGTTGAAGCGCTCCGCGTGCTCCTGGAAACGCGCCATCAGTTCCGGCCCTTGCACGCCCTTCGCGTCCGCCGGCCAGTTTTCGACGTCGGTCGTGGTCATCAGCTGGCCGCCCTGCGCGATGCCGGTGATCAGCACCGGGGACAGGTTGGCGCGTGCCGCGTAGACGGCAGCCGTGTAGCCGGCGGGGCCGGAACCGAGAATCAGGACTTTGGCGTGTTTGGGCGTGGACATGTGCGAATCCGTAAAAGGCGGCTGCGGCGGGCGGGGTAAGGCTCGCCGGACGGTCCGGGGTGACCGGGATGCCGTCATAGATGGGTATCAGACGCGCATTATAAAGGCCCGGTTGCTGCGCTGCCGAACGAGAGTTTCAATCGTGGCGATAGCGTTTCGCGGCGTGCCGTCCGTACCGGGGCAGCGGGCCGGGCGGCGGGATGCCATGTGACGGCGCGTTCTCGCAAGGGCGGGCATCCGGCCGACCGGTGGCGGCCGGCCGCGCCGGTTCGGCATGCCGTCCCCGTGATGTAACCGTCATTTACACTTGGCGGCCCAGTGCAGCGTTTACAATAAGCGCGATCGAACGACAGGCGGGCGCACGGCCCGTCCTCTTTATACGGATTCATGGCAAAAGCTCCTTATTCCGCCCAGGCACAGGCGTTGCCGCACCGGATGTCGAAGCTCCTCACGGAGATCCGCTGGATTCTCCAGGTTGCGCTCTGCGCCTT
The DNA here is from genome assembly GCF_902833155.1 of Burkholderia sp. BCC1047. Classification (NCBI taxonomy): domain Bacteria; kingdom Pseudomonadati; phylum Pseudomonadota; class Betaproteobacteria; order Burkholderiales; family Burkholderiaceae; genus Burkholderia; species Burkholderia sp. BCC1047. The sequence goes on from NZ_CADFEH010000030.1 coordinate 24,235, forward strand.
TCTGGTGATGGCCCTGCTGAGCTACAGCCGGCGCGATCCGAGCTGGACGCACGCCGCCCAGGTCGATCACATCTCGAACTGGGCCGGCCGCGTCGGCGCATGGACGGCCGACATCATCCTGCTGCTGTTCGGCCTGTCGGCCTACTGGCTGATCGTGCCGCTCGGGCGGCGCATCGCCGTCAACTACCGCCGCATCACGCGCCACGACGCGATTTCCGACGAACCGGAGCGGCCGATCGGCTGGCTCACCGAGATCTTCGCGTTCGTGCTGGTCGTGCTCGCGTGCGACGGCATCGAGGCACTGCGCATGTGGTCGCTGAAGGTGCAGTTGCCGCGCGCGCCGGGCGGCGTCGTCGGCGAGGCCGTCGCCGGTGCGATGTCGCATGCGTTCGGCTTCACGGGCGGCACGCTGCTGCTGCTGATCGCGCTCGCGATCGGCCTGTCGCTGTATTTCCGCTTCTCGTGGCTGTCGGTCGCCGAGCGCGTCGGCGGCGCGATCCTGTCCGCCGTCAACGTCGCGAAGCTGCGCCGCGAGGCCGAGCGCGACCGCAAGCTCGGCGAGGCCGCGGCGGTGCGCCGCGAAGGCAAGGTCGAGGAAGAGCGCGTGCGCATCGAGGATCACGAGCCGGTGACGATCGTGCCGCCGGTCGTCACGCCGGCGAAGTCCGAGCGCGTCGAGCGCGAGCGCCAGGTGCCGCTCTTTACCGACCTGCCGGGCGATTCGACGCTGCCGCCGGTGTCGCTGCTCGACCCGGCGCCGAAGACGCAGGAAGCGATTTCCGCCGATACGCTCGAATTCACGTCGCGCCTGATCGAGAAGAAGCTCAAGGACTTCGGCGTCGAGGCGAGCGTCGTCGCCGCGTATCCGGGCCCGGTCGTCACGCGCTACGAGATCGAGCCGGCCACCGGCGTGAAGGGCAGCCAGATCGTCAACCTCGCGAAGGATCTCGCGCGTTCGCTGTCGCTCGTGTCGATCCGCGTGGTCGAGACGATTCCCGGCAAGAACTACATGGCGCTCGAACTGCCGAACCAGCGCCGGCAGACGGTGCACCTGTCCGAGATCATCGGCTCCGAGGTGTATGCGGCCGCGTCGTCGGCGCTGACGCTGAGCCTCGGCAAGGACATCGGCGGCAAGCCGGTGTGCGCGGATCTTGCGAAGATGCCGCACTTGCTGGTGGCCGGCACGACCGGTTCGGGCAAGTCGGTCGGGATCAACGCGATGATCCTGTCGCTGCTGTACAAGGCCACCGCCGACCAGGTGCGCCTGATCCTGATCGATCCGAAGATGCTCGAAATGAGCGTCTACGAAGGCATTCCGCACCTGCTGTGCCCGGTCGTCACCGACATGCGCCAGGCCGGCCATGCGCTGAACTGGACGGTCGCGGAGATGGAGCGCCGCTACAAGCTAATGAGCAAGCTCGGCGTGCGCAACCTCGCCGGCTACAACAACAAGATCGACGAGGCGGCGAAGCGCGAGGAGAAGATCCCGAACCCGTTCAGCCTGACGCCGGAAGATCCTGAGCCGCTCGGCCGCCTGCCGAACATCGTCGTCGTGATCGACGAGCTGGCCGATCTGATGATGGTCGTCGGCAAGAAGGTCGAGGAACTGATCGCGCGGATCGCGCAGAAGGCGCGGGCGGCCGGCATCCACCTGATCCTCGCGACGCAGCGTCCGTCGGTCGACGTAATCACCGGCCTGATCAAGGCGAACGTGCCGACGCGGATCGCGTTCCAGGTGTCGTCGAAGATCGACTCGCGCACGATTCTCGACCAGATGGGCGCCGAGTCGCTGCTCGGCATGGGCGACATGCTGTACCTGCCGCCCGGCTCGGGGCTGCCCGTGCGCGTGCACGGCGCGTTCGTTGCCGACGACGAAGTGCACCGCGTCGTCGAGAAGCTCAAGGAGCAGGGCGAGCCGAACTACGTCGAGGGTCTGCTCGAAGGCGGCACCGCCGACGGCGACGAGGGCTCGGCCGGCGCGGGAACCGGCGAAGGCGGCGGCGAGTCTGATCCGCTGTACGACCAGGCGGTCGAGATCGTCATCAAGAACCGCCGCGCGTCGATCTCGCTCGTGCAGCGCCATCTGCGAATCGGCTACAACCGCGCGGCGCGGCTGCTCGAGCAGATGGAGCAGTCGGGGCTCGTGTCGGCGATGTCGTCGAGCGGCAACCGCGAAATTCTTGTGCCGGCGCGCGACGCGGAATGAGTCCGCGGCGCCCGCAGCGCCGGCCACCCACGGAGAAAACCGCAATATGCAGCAACATTCGTTCGCAATGTCCCTTCGTTCGACGCGGCGCTGGCTCGGCGCGGCGCTCGCCGGCGCATCGCTGATGCTCGCGGCGACGCACGCGTTCGCGGGCGGCACCGAGCAACTGAAGGCCTTCGTGTCGCAGGTGCGTTCGGCGAAGGGCGATTTCACGCAGCAGATCGTCAAGGCGCCGGCCAAGGGCGCGAGCGCCGCGCAGGCCGCGCCGAAGCCCACCGACAATTCGAGCGGCACGTTCGTGTTCGCGCGGCCGGGCAAGTTCATCTGGACGTACCAGAAGCCGTACCAGCAGGTGCTGCAAGCCGACGGCGACAAGCTCTACGTGTACGACCGCGACCTGAACCAGGTTACCGAGCGCAAGCTGAACGGCGCGCTGGGCGCGAGCCCCGCGGCGATCCTGTTCGGCAGCAACGATCTCGACAAGAACTACACGCTGCGCGATGCCGGCGAGAAGGGCGGCATCGAATGGCTCGAGATGCTGCCGAAGGCGCAGGACACGCAGTTCCAGCGGATCGGCATCGGTTTCCGCAACGGCACGCTTGCTGCGATGGAGCTGCACGACGTGTTCGGCAACGTGACGCTGCTGACCTTCACGAACATCCAGACGAACCCGTCGCTGAAGGGCGATACGTTCAAGTTCGTCGTGCCGAAGGGCGCGGACGTGATCAACGGCTGACCTTCGCTGCGCCGTTTTCCCGACACGGGCCTGCCGGCGACGGCAGGCCCGTGTTGTTTTGGGGCGCGTGCAACAGACGCGTGCAACAGACGCGTGCAACAGACGCGTGTAACGGACGCGGGTACCAGGCCCGGCGGCGCGCTTGCGCGGCTGTCATAATATCGGGTCCGGCGGCCGGTTCGGCCGCGACCGTTGATGTGGAGCGAGGGTTCATGTCCGACCTGTTTCAAGTCGAGCCGCGCCGCCCGCTCGCCGAGGCGTTGCGGCCGAAGACGCTCGCCGAGGTGATCGGCCAGACGCATTTGCTGGGCGAAGGCAAGCCGCTGCGGCTCGCGTTCGAATCGGGCAAGCCGCATTCGATGATCCTGTGGGGGCCGCCCGGCGTCGGCAAGACGACGCTCGCGCGGCTCACCGCGCTCGCGTTCGACTGCGAGTTCATCGCGCTGTCCGCGGTGCTCGGCGGCGTGAAGGACATCCGCGAGTCGATGGAGCAGGCGAAGGACACGCTGAACCGTACCGGTCGCCACACGATCCTGTTCGTCGACGAAATCCACCGTTTCAACAAGGGGCAGCAGGATGCGCTGCTGCCGTTCGTCGAGTCGGGCCTCGTGACCTTCATCGGCGCGACGACCGAAAACCCGAGTTTCGAGGTCAATTCGGCATTGCTGTCGCGGGCGCAGGTGTATGTGCTGAAGTCGCTGAACGACGACGAGATGCGCCAGTTGCTGAAGCGTGCGCAGGAAATCGCGCTCGACGGCCTCGCGTTCGACGACAAGGCGATCGATACGCTGGTCGGCTACGCGGACGGCGACGCGCGCCGCTTCCTGAACCTGCTCGAACAGGCGCAGACGGCGGCGACGTCGGCCGGGGTCGCGACGATCGATGCCGATTTCGTCAGCAACGCGATGACGCTGAACGCACGGCGCTTCGACAAGGGCGGCGACAACTTCTACGACCAGATTTCGGCGCTGCACAAGTCGGTGCGCGGGTCGAGCCCGGACGGCGCGCTGTACTGGTTCTGCCGGATGATCGACGGCGGCGCGGATCCGAAGTATCTCGCGCGGCGCATCGTGCGGATGGCGTGGGAAGACATCGGCCTGGCCGACCCGCGCGCGTTGCAGGTGGCGAACGACGCGGCCGAAACCTATGAACGGCTGGGCTCGCCGGAAGGCGAACTCGCGCTCGGGCAGGCCGTGATCTATCTCGCGTGCGCGGCGAAGAGCAACGCCGGCTACAACGCGTTCAACCAGGCGATGGCGTTCGTGAAGCAGGACAAGTCGCGCGAGGTGCCCGTGCACCTGCGCAACGCGCCGACCAGGCTGATGAAGGAACTCGGCTACGGTCACGCTTATCGTTACGCGCACGACGAGCCGAACGCGTACGCGGCCGGCGAGACGTACCTGCCGGACGGGATGCGCGAGCCGCGCTGGTATCAGCCGGTGCCGCGCGGGCTCGAATCGAAGATCGCCGAGAAGCTCGCCTGGCTGCGCGAGCTCGATCGCGAGGCCGGCAAGAAGGATTGACGGCGCCGCGCGCGCCGGTTCGATCCATCCGCGCCGCCGCGCAGGCGTCAGCGCTTGCGGGCCGGCTGCTGTTTCTTCCAGTATTCGAACGGCTCTTCGTGGCATTCGATGTCGAGTTCGGCGACCCGCGCATGCAGGCGTTCCTGCGCGTCGGCGATCGCGAGGTTGTAGATCGCCGGCGCGACTTCCTGAATGAAGAAATGCAGCAGCGCGCCGGCCTGGATGTTGCCGATCGGCTCGTCCATGTTTTCTGTGAAATAACGTTGCAGCGACGCGATCGCGCGGTCGCGGACATCCTTGTCGAGTTCGATGGTCATCGGATTCCTTGGGAGCTGAGACGCGGAGGCGGCGGCGCCCCGCTCGATTCGGTCGCCGCCGGCCGGCGCGGGCGTTGTGCGATCCGTCATGGCCGCGTGCGCGGCAATTCGCCGGCCGCCGAGGCGGCGGACCGCGAATGCGATACTGCCATGGCTGCCCGTTTGCGGCATTGTCCATCCGGCCGACGCCGTGGCGGCCGCGCGGTGCGTTAGAATTCCCGTCTTACACAACGATTTTCCAAGTCCTCCCATGCTCGACATCCAGTTGCTGCGCAAAGACCTCGACGGCGTCGCCAAGCGCCTCGCCGATCGCGGCTACACCCTCGACGTCGCCGCGTTCTCCGCACTCGAAGCGGAACGCCGCGCGATCCAGACCCACACCGAAGAGCTCCAGGCGCGCCGCAACAGCCTGTCGAAGCAGATCGGCGCGATGAAGGGCAAGGGCGAGGACACGTCGGCCGTGATGGCCGAGGTCAGCGGGATCGGCGACGACATGAAGGCGTCGGAAGCCAAGCTCGGCGAGATCCAGGCGCGCCTGTCCGACCTGATGCTGGGCATGCCGAACGTCGCGCACGACAGCGTGCCGGTCGGCAAGGACGAAGCCGACAACGTCGAGGCGCGCCGCTGGGGCACGCCGCGGCAGTTCGACTTCGCGGTGAAGGATCACGTCGACGTCGGCACGCCGCTCGGCCTCGATTTCGAGACGGGCGCGAAGCTCGCCGGCGCGCGTTTCACGATGCTGCGCGGCCCGATCGCGCGCCTGCACCGCGCGCTCGCGCAGTTCATGATCGACACGCACACGCAGCAGCACGGCTATACCGAAACGTATACGCCGTACATCGTGAACCCGGAGATCCTGTACGGCACGGGCCAGTTGCCGAAATTCGCGGACGACATGTTCCGCGTCGAGAAGGGCGGTGCGGAAAACACGGTCACGCAATACCTGATCTCCACGTCCGAGATTTCGCTGACGAACACCGTGCGCGAGTCGATCGTCGACGCGTCGGCGCTGCCGATCAAGCTCACCGCACATTCGCCGTGCTTCCGCTCGGAAGCCGGTTCGTACGGCCGCGACACGCGCGGGATGATCCGTCAGCACCAGTTCGACAAGGTCGAGATGGTGCAGGTCGTCGCGCCGGAAACGTCGTACGCGGCGCTCGACGAGATGGTCGGCCACGCGGAAGCGATCCTGCAGAAGCTCGGCCTGCCGTACCGCGTGATCACGCTGTGCACGGGCGACATGGGCTTCTCGGCCGCGAAGACGTTCGACCTCGAGGTATGGCTGCCCGCGCAGAACACCTATCGCGAGATCTCGAGCTGCTCGAACACCGAGGCGTTCCAGGCGCGCCGGATGCAGGCGCGGTTCCGCAACGCGCAGGGCAAGCCGGAGCTCGTGCATACGCTGAACGGTTCGGGCCTGGCGGTCGGCCGCACGCTCGTCGCGGTGCTGGAGAACTACCAGAACGCGGACGGCTCGGTCACGGTGCCGGAAGTGCTGCGTCCGTACATGGGCGGCATGGAGCGGATCGACGCGCCGGTGCAGGCGTCGTAACGCCGGTCTTTCGCGCCCTCGCAAAAAAATTTGCAGAAAGAGCTTGTCAGCCGAGAATCGATCGTCTTATAATCTTTTTCTCGCGGAAACGACCAGCCGCGAAATGCAGCAAGGAAGGAGAGGTGGCAGAGTGGTCGAATGTACCTGACTCGAAATCAGGCGTACGGTTTCCCCGTACCGTGGGTTCGAATCCCACCCTCTCCGCCAAAATACGAAGCCCCTTGATCCGAAAGGATCAAGGGGTTTTTCGTTTTGGGTCGTCGGTGCAGTGCGTCGATTGCGGATGCGGTGACGACAGGTCGGCTACGGGCGCATCGCGTCGTGCCGGACGATCGCGGCGCGATCGTGCCGCCTCTTCAATGCCGGCTCGCTGCATGACGAATACGGCCGCCCCGTGCCGCACTGACTGTTGGAAGTCCTGAAGGTTTTGCAGGGCCGACTGCCGTCGTCACCGGGCCATGTTCGCGTTGCCGGAAATCGGGTGATGACGTCGCTGCCGCACCGTGCGCATGCCAAACCGGATGCCGGCGCGCCGACCGTCTCAAGCAGCGCTCGCCGGCTTCTACACAGTGCTGCCGACCCATCAGCCCGCCGCCGGATACTGCGCCAGCACCCTGTCGCGGATCGACGGCTTGATATTCGATTGCGCCATGTCGCCGCGATAGTGCGCAACGACCCGCGGGTTCATCACGCGATACCAGAGCGGCGGCACGTACGCGAACAGGATCATCGTCGCGTAGCCGGCCGGCAATTGCGGCGCATCGTCGAAGTGGCGCAGCGCCTGGTACGAGCGCGTCGGATTCGCGTGATGGTCGGCGTGCCGCTGCAACTGGTACAGGAACAGGTTCGTGACGACGTGATTGCTGTTCCACGAATGCTGCGGCGTGCAGCGTTCGTAGCGCCCGTTTGGCAGCTTGCGGCGGCCGAGCCCGTAGTGCTCGACGTAGTTCACCACTTCGAGCAGCGACGCGCCGTAGACGGCCTGGATCACGAGGAACGGGATCACGACCTTGCCGGCCATCGCGATCGCGATGCCCCACACGACGGCGGTCATCGCCCATGCATGCAGTACTTCGTTGCGCCAGGTCCACGGCGAATGCCCGAGCCGTTCGAGGCGAGCCTGTTCGAGCCGCCACGCCGAGCGGATGCTGCCGGTCACCGTACGCGGCAGGAACGCCCAGAACGACTCGCCGTAGCGCGCGCTCGCCGGATCCTCGGCCGTCGCGACGCGCACGTGATGGCCGCGATTGTGCTCGACGTAGAAGTGGCCGTACGCGACCGGTGCGAGCGTGATCTTCGCGAGCCAGCGTTCGAAGCGGTCGGTCTTGTGCCCGAGCTCGTGCGCGGTGTTGATCGAGATGCCCGTTGCGGCGCCGAGCGACAGCGCGAAGCCGACGTAGTCGTACCACGCGAGCGCGTGCGTGCCGACGATCCACACGCACATGAAGAACGCGACGTATTCGACGAACGTCGCGAGATAGACGATGTACCGGTAATAGCGCTCGCGTTCGAGGTGCGGCACGACCGCTTCGGGCGGATTGTCGCGATCGTCGCCGATCAGCGTGTCGAGGATCGGGATCACGCCGAACGCGAACAGCGGGCCGAACCACCAGAACACGTGAAGGCCCGTCGCCAGCGCGAGCTGCGCGGCGAGGATCGGCAGCGTGATCGTCAGCGCGCCGAGCAGCCACAGGTAACGCTTGCCATCCGACCAGCCCGAGGCCGATCCGTCGGTCATTGCCATTGTCTCCCTCCAGTCGGCCGGCCCGCGGGCGGCCGCATGCACGATTGTTCGAATCCTCGTGGTCCGCGACGCGCGCGGCAGCGCCGGATCGTTGTCCGGTTCTGCCTGTTATACGACTGGTGCGCGCACTTGCCAAACCCCCGCGCTAGGCGTGGCGCTCCAAACGACGAGGTGCGCGGGCCGGAGGGCGGGAGGGGCCGCTACGCGCCGATTGAAACGTGCCGACGACGGCGCATCGACCCGCGCGGCGGCGCCTTCGTCAGACGATTGGCTCGGCGTGCGGCGCGCACAGGCCAGTGTGACGGGGCTGCAACGAATGTTGCATCGCAATAACGAGGCCGCCGAAGCAGGGGCGCCGCGCGCTTTTCTTTGGCTTATATTACGTAGCATTACGACCACGGCGACACGTTCCAACGCAGTGCCAAACCGGTCGGCCGCGCATCGCAAGGAGAACGACGCAAAGCGCCGGATCACGCGATCGCGCCCACCGTCCCGTCGCGCGCGTCGATGCCCCGATGCTGCACCTGCACACCGGGCGCCGCGAGTCGTCGCTGATGACATCTGCCGCCTTTCGATCCGCGCTGCCATTTGAAAATTACGATTTGACTCATGCCCCGCTTTCGGTTGAAGCTACTAGCTTGCTGTCCGAAGGGGGCTGTGCCTGCATGAGTTCGACCTTGACCGTTCGTCGTATCGCTGCCGATCAGGGCGGCGTGTATCGCGAACTCCGCGCCGCATCGCTGCGTGAGCCCTATGCGCCCGGCGAAGCGCCGGAGGCCGAATTGCTGACCGTCGAAACGGACGCGGCGTCGGCGATCGCCGCGCAGCGCGCCGTGTCCGACGAGTCGACGACTTTCCTGCTGTACACCGAAGGCCACCCGGCCGGCATGATCGGCGCGTATTTCGACAACACGCCCGATCGGCGCGCGTTCGTCAGCGAACTGTGGGTCGCGCATGCGGTGCGTCATCTGCGCGGCGGCGTGCTGCTGCTGGAGACGGCCACCGCATGGCTCGCCGAGCGCGGCGCCACCGACGTCTACGCGTGGATCGCCGATGCGAACCGCAACGCGATCCGCTTCTACGAGCGTGCCGGTTTCGGCAACACCGGCGAACATGCGCCGATCGCGCGGATGCCCGGCGCGATGAAATCGCTGTTCGTGTCGCAGGTGAAGCACTGACCCGACCTCGAAATAGCCCGCCGCGCGGCGCGACGAAAGCCCGATCGCCCGCTGGCCTGCCCGCCTGCCGATTGCGCGTCCGCCCGGGCCGCCGCAATCCCGAGTCCCAAAAATAATGGCCGCTCGCGTGGACGCCTGTAAAATACGCAAAAAATTTTTGCAGAGTGTCCATGTCGCTTAAAAAATCGCCATTCTTCGAGCTGCGCAGCGGATCGGTCGATACGTTGCTGTTCACCGTGAAGACGACCGATCTCGACGCGTTGCGTACCGAACTGGTCAAGCGCTTCGAAGCGACTCCCGAGTTTTTCGCCGACGATGTCGTCGCGATCGACGTCCGCCGCCTGGCTGACGGCGAGCGCGTCGCGCTCGCGGACATCCGCCAGATGCTGAACGACGTGCGGATGCGTCCGGTGGGCGTCGTCGCACTGGCAACGCAGGGCTGGGCGGGGGAAGCCGGCCTGCCGTTGCTGGAGGCGCGCGATCGCCGCGCGCCGGCCGCGAAACCGGCCGACGAAGCGGAACCGGCGGCCGTGCCAGCCGTCGAGCCCGCCGCCGCTGCGGCAGCCGCAGCGGCGCCCGAACAGCTGTCGGAGCCTGCGCCGACACTCGTGCAGGCCGGCGGCCAGACGCTGGTGATCGACCGGCCGTTGCGTTCGGGGCAGCAGATTTACGCGAAAGGAGACCTCGTGGTGCTCGCGCCGGTCAGTCACGGCGCGGAAATCATCGCGGAAGGCAATATCCACATCTACGCGCCGTTGCGCGGCCGCGCGCTCGCGGGCGTGCACGGCAATCACGACGCGCGCATTTTCTGCACGTGTCTCGAACCGGAACTGATTTCGATCGCGGGTATCTATCGAACGACCGAGAACCCGCTGCCCGCCGACGTACTGGGCAAATCGGTACAGATCCGGCTCGAAGAGGAAAAACTGATGATCGAACCGCTGCGCCTGACGTGATTCACGCGGTGCGCTCCGGATCGATCGGCTCTCATTGACGAACACAGGGTATTGGGTAAATGGCAAAAATCATCGTGGTGACCTCGGGCAAGGGCGGCGTGGGCAAGACGACGACGAGCGCGAGCTTCGCGTCGGGTCTCGCGCTGCGCGGCCACAAGACGGCCGTGATCGACTTCGACGTCGGCCTGCGCAACCTCGATCTCATCATGGGCTGCGAGCGTCGCGTCGTGTATGACCTCGTGAACGTGATCCAGGGCGAAGCGAACCTGAACCAGGCGCTGATCAAGGACAAGAAGTGCGAGAACCTGTTCATCCTGCCGGCGTCGCAGACGCGCGACAAGGATGCGCTGACGCGCGACGGCGTCGAGAAGGTGCTGAACGACCTCGTCGCGATGGACTTCGAATACATCGTCTGCGATTCGCCGGCCGGTATCGAGGCCGGTGCGCTGCACGCGATGTACTTCGCGGATGAAGCGCTGATCGTCACGAACCCGGAAGTGTCGTCGGTGCGCGACTCGGACCGCATTCTCGGCATCCTGTCGTCGAAGACGAAGCGCGCGACCGAAGGCAAGGAGCCGATCAAGGAACACCTGCTGATCACGCGTTACAGCCCGAAGCGCGTGAGCGAAGGCGAGATGCTGTCGCTCGAGGACATCAGCGAGATCCTGCGCATCAAGCTGATCGGCGTGGTGCCCGAATCGGAAGCCGTGCTGCATGCGTCGAACCAGGGTCTGCCGGCCGTGCATATCGACGGCACCGACGTCGCGGAAGCGTACAAGGACGTCGTCGCCCGCTTTCTCGGCGAGGACAAGCCGCTGCGCTTCACCGATTACCAGAAGCCGGGCCTGCTGCAGCGCCTCTTCGGCAGCAAGTAACGGAGGCCGCCCATGTCCATCCTTTCGTTTCTCCTCGGCGAGAAGAAGAAGTCCGCATCGGTCGCGAAGGAGCGCCTGCAGCTCATCATCGCGCACGAGCGGGTCGGCGGCCGGCCGCCGGCCGATTACCTGCCGGCGCTGCAGAAAGAGCTCGTCGCGGTCATTTCGAAGTACGTCCATATTTCGGACGATGACATCCGCGTGAGCCTCGAGCGCCAGGACGACCTCGAAGTCCTCGAAGTGAAGATCGAGATCCCGCAAGCCTGACGCTCAGCGTGTGTCCCTCCGCACGGCGGCGCCCGCCGCCGTGCGCGTCTTACGCCCTGTTGCACTTTCGGGCACGCCGTAACACGACGCCTGTCGGCCGTCATCGCCCCTCCCGCATTGAACGAATACGCTCACGTGTGTTGTTCAACCAGGAGGTTGTGATGGCTGTCTCTACCGTTTCACGTCGTATCGTTTCGCTCGCGCTGTTCGCCGCGGGCCTGTCAGCCGTCGTCGCACCGTTCGCCGCGCACGCGGACGAGATTCTCGTCGGCACGCCCGTGATCGCGCCGCAGGGGCGCATGGTCATCGCGGAGCCGGTCGCCGTGCGCACGGAGGAAATCGTCGTCGTCGCGCCGAATGCGCCGCCGCCCGTGCGCTACGAGGTCGTACCGGCCACGCGCGTCGGCTACGTGTGGGACCGCGGGCACTGGCACTGGGACCATGGCCGCTACGTGTGGATCGGCGGCCACTGGGAGGCCGAGCGCGTCGGCATGCAGTGGGTGCCCGGGCATTGGGACCAGCGCGGTCCGAACTGGTTCTGGACGCGGGGCCACTGGGCTTGAGGCAGGCGCGATGAAAAGAACCGCAATCGCCATCGCGCTCGTCGCGATCACGCTGGCCGGGTGCATCGTCGTGCCGGCGCGGCCGGTCTACTACCGGCCGGCGCCCGTCGTGATCTACTGAGCGTCGCGCGGGCCGTGCTGTTGCGTCGGGCCGTTTGCATCGGTTGCAGCCGGCCCGGCATCGTGCGGCGCCGCAGCGGCCGGCTCGTCGCCGCCTTCGTCGCGCAGCGTGTCGAGCGGATCGGCGGGGGCCGCCGTTGCATCCCGCGGTTCGGTCACGTCGGTCATCTTGCCTGCCGCGGCCGCAGTGGTTGCCGCGGCCGGCGCGGCGGCCGCGACGGGTGGCGCGAGATAGCGCTGCGCGAGCGTTTCGTACAGCGGCGGCGCGAAAAAGCGCGATACCCGGCTCGATACCAGTGCAGTCGCCATCAGCGAAATCACGAGCGCATGACCGTTGATCATTTCCATCACGATCACGAACGACGTGATCGGCGACTGCGTGACGGCGGCCAGATAGCCGACCATCGCGAGCGCGATCAGCATCGGCAGGCTCATGTTGCTGAACACGGCATGCAGCACGTTGCCGAAGCCGGCGCCGATCGACAGCGACGGTGCGAAGATCCCGCCCGGGATGCCCGGCAGGTACGACGCGACCATCGACACCATCTTCAGGAGCGGATAGAACACCGACAGCTGCTGACTGCCGTCGAGCAGGCCGCGCGCCTCCGCATAGCCGCTGCCGAACGTCGTGCCGCCGGACACGAGCCCGACGACGGCGATCGTGAAGCCGCACAGCGCGGCGAACGCGACCGGCCGCTCGCGATACAGGCCCAGCAGTCGCGCGGGCAGCCAGCGCCCCGTGTTCAGCAGCAACCAGCAGAACAGGCCGCCCGCGATGCCCGTCACGATCGCGGTGACCAGCACCGCGACCGCCAGCAGCTTCGGGAAATGGAGCCCGGCGTTGATCGTGCCGAAATACGTGTAGTTGCCGTTCAGCCCGAGCGCGACGACGCCGGCGAGGATGATCGCGGTGATCAGCACGCCGCTGGCGCGCGCGGAGAAGCTGCGGGTCAGTTCCTCGATCGCGAACACGATGCCCGCGAGCGGCGTATTGAATGCGGCCGACAGCCCGGCCGCCGCGCCGGCCAGCACGAGCTGGCGTTCGATCTGGGCGTTCGAGCGCGGGTAGAAGCGCCGCAGGTTGAACATCAGCGCCGCGCCGACTTGCACGGTCGGCCCTTCGCGGCCGATCGTGAAGCCGCCGAGGATGCCGAGGAACGAGATCAGCACCTTGCCGAACAGGATGCGCAGCGTCAGCAGCCGCGCGCCGAATGCGCTCGGGCGCGCATGCAGCGTCGCGATCACCTGCGGGATGCCGCTGCCCTCGGCGCCGCGGAAAAAGCGGCGCGTGATCCATGCCGACAACGCGGCGATCGCCGGCGTCAGCAGCAGCGGCAGCCAGACGGCGTGATCGCGCATCGCGCGGAAAGTCTCGTAACCCCAGTCGATCAATCGGGCATACAGGACGGCCGCGAGGCCGACGACGATCGCGCCGAGCCAGAAAACACCATACTGGCGCCAGATTCGCAGCGAGCGGCGGGTAAGGGCGGGAAACAGCGCGGGAAGGGCGGGGCGCGGCATGGGCTCGGCCGGAGGGCAAAGAGAGGATTATAAAAAGGAACCGATGCCAGCGGGGACGACGACGCGCCGCGCAGGACGACAAAAATTCACAAAAGAGATGCAATTTGTTGCAAATGTAATGTTCGCGTAATGTCTAGACATAGCAACCGTCGTTAGCATGCCAAGATGGCCAGTCGAGAATTCCCGCAAATCGTGAAACGTATCCTTATCGTGAAAGTGACGTCGCTCGGCGACGTCGTCCAGACGCTGCCTGTCGTCGCCGACCTGCATCGCGCGTTCCCCGGCGTGACGGTCGACTGGGCCGTCGACGAATCGTGCGCGGAGGTCGTACGCTGGCATCCGGGCGTGAGCGCCGTTCTGTGCGCGCCGCTGCGCCGCTTCAAAAAAATGCGCAATGCCGGCGACCTGAAGGCGATCTCGGCATCGATCGGCGCGCTGCGTGCGCACCGCTACGACGCGATCATCGATCTGCACGGCGTGTACAAGAGCGCGATCATTTCGTCGCTGGCGCGTGGCGGGCGTCGCTTCGGCTATCAGACGCAGGATCTCGGCGAAACGGGCGCGCGCTTCGCGTATTCGCACCGTTTCGGTCCGCGGCCGGACTGCGACGCATGGCACGGGATGCGCGTGAGTGCCGGCGAAGCGCTGGGCTACGTGCCGGAAGGGCCTGCCACGCACGGCATCGTCGCGCCGCGGGATGCGAGCCTGCCCGCCGCCGTGACCGACGGCGGGCCGTTCATGCTGCTGTTCCATGCGACGTCCAATCCCGACAAGAAGTGGCCGCCCGAACACTGGGCCGCCCTTGCGACGCAGATGATGGCGCGCGGCGTGCGCGTGCTGGTGCCGTGGGGATCGGCTGCCGAGCACGACGATGCACGGGATATCGCCGCGCGGGCGCCGGGCGCGATCGTGTTACCGGCGATGACGGTGCGTGAGCTCGGCGCGGCGCTGGGTCGGGCCGCGCTCGTGGTGGGCGTCGATACCGGGTTCGTGCACATGGCGCACGCACTGCAGCGGCCCACCGTGATGATTTTCGTCGCGACGTCGCGCCACCATTGCGGGATCGGCGGCGTGCCGAATGCGCTGTCGATCGGTGAGCCGGGCGCGATGCCGGCCGTCGACGAGGCGCTGGAGGCGATCGATACGGTCTGCCCCGCCTACGGCACGGTGCGCGCGCGGCTGTCCGCCTGACGCGGCGCGGTGGCCGCGGTCAGGCGAGCAGCGCTTCGACGGTGACGACGGCGGCGATGGCCGCCAGATTCGCCAGCAGCGCCTCGAACACGAGGCCGCGCCAGGTTTTCGGCCGAAACCGGAGCGCGAGCAGCAGCGCGCCACCGAGCGCGAGCGCAAGGATCAGCACGAGATCGGCATTGGCAAGGCGGATATTCATGGCGGCGGCTCCTGTCGGGGCGGGATCTCCGGGCGCGCAACGACGCGCGCAGGATCGAGTATAGGCAGCGCCCGCCGTCGTACAACCCGGGTCGCCCCGAAGGGTCAGACGAGCGACGCGTCGCGCGTCTCGCGCATCAGCAGCACGCCGATCAGGCTGATCGCCGCCGCCACCGACACATAGCCGCCGACCCACGACAGCCCGCCGCGCGCAACCAGCAGTTGCGCGACATACGGCGCGATCGACGCGCCGAGGATCCCGCCGAGGTTGTACGCGACGCCCGCGCCCGTGTAGCGGACGTTGGTCGGGAACAATTCCGGCAGCAGCGCGCCCATCGGTGCGAACGTCACGCCCATCAGGAACAGCTCGAGCGTCAGGAACAGCGCGACGAGCGGCATCGAGCCGCTGCCGAGCAGCGGTTCCATCGCGAACCCCGACAGCAGCGCGGCGATCGCGCCGACGACCAGCACCGGCTTGCGGCCGAAGCGGTCCGACGCCCATGCGGACAGCGGCGTCGCGAGGCCCATGAAGACCACCGCGAAACACAGCAGGCCGAGGAAGCTCTGGCGCGGAATATGCAGCGCCGACACGCCGTACGACAGCGAGAACACCGTCGAGATGTAGAACAGCGTGTAGCAGACGACCATCGCGAGCGCGCCGAGCAGCGTCGGCCGCCAGTGCTGCGTGACGAGCGTCGCGACCGGCACGCGCACGCGCTCGTTGCGCTCGAGCGCTGCCTGGAACGCGGGCGTTTCGGTGATCTTGAGCCGCACGTACAGGCCGAGCGCGACGAGCACCGCGCTGACGAGGAACGGGATGCGCCAGCCCCAGCTGCGGAACTGCGCGTCGGACAGCGACAGCGCGAGCGCGAAGAACAGCCCGTTCGACATCAGGAAGCCGACCGACGGCCCCAGTTGCGGGAACATCCCGAACCAGCCGCGCTTGCCTTGCGGCGCATGCTCGGTTGCCAGCAGCGCAGCGCCGCCCCATTCGCCGCCGAGGCCGATCCCCTGGCCGAAGCGCAGCACGCACAGCAGCACCGGCGCGAGCGCGCCGATCGCGTCGTAGCCGGGCACGAAGCCGATCGCGGTAGTGGACACGCCCATCACGAGCAGCGATGCGACGAGTGTCGACTTGCGGCCGATGCGGTCGCCGAAGTGCCCGAACAGGAACGAGCCGATCGGACGCGCGATGAACGCGATCCCGAAGGTGACGAACGCGGACAGCGCTTGCGCCGTCGCGGAGCCGTGCGGGAAGAATACGGGGCCGATGACGAGCGCGGCGGCTGTCGCGTACACGTAGAAATCGTAGAACTCGATCGCGGTGCCGATGAAGCTCGCGAACACGATGCGCCGGTGGCTGACGGCGCCGGCCGAACCGGTTGCGTGTGCAACGGTTGCGGGGGATGCGGACATGGATGTCTCCGTTTTGTCGTTGGGGCAGCCGGCTGGGCGTGCGCGGGGGCAGGCGACTGTCTGCCGGGCGCAGCCGGGCAAATGATTGATGCGGATGACGCGGTGGCGGCGTGGACGCGCGCCGTGGCGCGGACGTCACCCGCCGGTCGACGATGGAGACGGATAGGTCGCCGCCGCCCGGTGCCGGCGTGGTCGGCTCGCTTGCCGGGTGGGGCGCGCGAACGCGCGCGCGGCGTGATGGCCGCGCGAGTGCGGAAAATTATAGCCAGCGCTGCCGTCCCCCGGCAATCGGGCCGCGGCGGCGCGTCAGTCGATCGATTGCGCCTGCGCGGACGCGGTGCTTTGCAGCTGGAAGTGGCCGTCGTCGTTGAAGAGCCAGCCTTCCATCAGTTCGAGCCGACCGTTGCCGTCGAGCAGCCGCGACGGGGGCGCCGGCAGCGGCGCCGAACGGCGCAGCGACGCGAGCGCGAGCGCTTCCGCCTCGCTGTCGCCGTTGCTGCGATAGACGGATGCGTGGATCACGCGGCCGTTGCCATCGACGGTGAAGGCCACGACGACGAGCGAACGCAGCATGGCCTGCGGTGTGCCGTGCAGCATGCCGGACGGATTGCGTTCGGCGACGCGGTGCGCGACCTCGACGCGATACTGGTCGAGATTGCCGCTGCGTATGACCGACGGAATCGTCAGGACCGAGCGTAACGACGAAGGCGGCGTGATCGTGCACGCGGCGAGCAGGGCGACGACGGCCAGCGCGGCAACACGCAGTCGGGCGACGCACGGACGGGGAAGGGGGCGCATGACGGGATGGCCGGGATGGCCGGGAGGGACGATAAAAAAATGATAGGCGTACCGACGCGAGGCGATATGGGGGGAAACGCATAGCGCGCGGGACCGGTCGTTGCGCTCGCAGATGATGCCGGCCGGACGCCGCGTCGAGCCACGCGCGTCGTGCACCGCGCGATGTGACGCGACATGTGACGGCGTCCGAGGCGGACGCGTGCTGGAAGGTTGAAAGCCGCGGCACGCTGCAATCGTCCGGCCGCGCGGCGCGGTCAGCCGATTCGGCCACCTCGGCAGCCTTCCGGGGAATCGCCGGCGACGCGTTCCGGCCGCGTCAGAAACCGTGCGTCACGAGCGACAGCACTGACAGGTCGGGGTGCGTGCCGTCGATGATGCTCTTGCCGATGTGCACGGCTTCGTGGGTCGCCTCGTCGACGCTCGCGAAGCTTTCCTCGCCATCCGCGTGGAACGGCACCGCGTGGCCGGGCAGCGCGGGATTCACGCCCGGATGGCACACGTAGCCGGTGTAGGTATAGCGCGTGTCGCTGCCGGGCATCGCGGCCGGCACGACATGGATCTCGAAGCCTTCGTAATCGACGTGGTCCGTCGCGGTCGACAGGTCGGTCATGGCGATCTCCGTGTGCCGCGCGCAGGGGTGGCGCGTGCGGCATCGAATACATCGAATACGCGGCGGCGTTCGTGTCGCCGTGTTGAACGAATTCTAGGCGATGACGGGGCGGGCCGGGAGGCGTCAGGCGGTGTGCGGCGGCAGGCGTCCGGGACGCTCGCACCCTGTCGCTTCGACGCGTCGACGATCCGGCGCCGATTCCATCAATGGGCGACGGAAACGAGGATCATCGTATTTTTCGCATCATTGCTTGCAGCGCGCGTCCTTGCGCTGCACGACGACGATCACCGGATACTTCTGGCCATGATCGAGTTCCACGCGCGCGACGACGGACAGCGTGGCCGGATCGGAATCGTCGTACACGCTGACCTGTTCGTTGCGCAGGTAGGTCACGCCGGTGCAGTTCGACGTGCGTCCGTCGTCGCCCACCTTGCACTGAAGCTCGTTGTCCTTCAGGTAGTTGTACGGCGACGGGCTCGCAAGATATTCGCTCAGGCCGCGCGGCGAACCGCCGACGCCGGTCACGTACGCGATCGCGCACGACGCCTGCGTGTCGCTGCCGGAGGCGGTGTCGGCCGCTGCATGCGTGCTGACGGCGGCCAGCACGGCGACGAGCGACGAGACGAGGAAGGGCTTCATGACGTGGATTTCCCGTTTCGCGAATCGGAGCGCGGGATTGTAACGGCATCCGGCGCGATGCGTCGGAACGTGCGGGGCGCACGCGTGCGGCCAAACAAAAACCCCGTCATTCTGCGAATGGACGGGGTTCGGCGAACTTCCTGGCGGAAACAGGGGCGCGCGAAGTGCGCCGCCGAGCGTAGCGTGTACTGCGTCGGTGGCCGCCTACCCACCACCTTGCTCGCCAATCACAACGTGTTGCTTTCGATGGATTGCTGGAATTCCCGCAATCTCCCACACCCTTGCAAGAGTCAACGGCAACGCCGCTGGCCGCTTAGGCGTGCGCGTGTTCGCGGATCTCGCGCAGCGCGTCGTCGCCGATCCGCTCCTTGGCGAGTTCCGTGTCGTAGTGCGTTTGGAGGTTCATCCAGCTCTGCGGATCGACACCGAAGAACGCGCCGAGACGCACGGCCGTGTCTGCCGTGATAGAGCGCTCCCCTTTCACGATTTCGTTGATGCGACGAGCCGGGACGTTGATCGCCTTCGCCAGCGCGTATTGGCTGATGCCCATCGGTTCCAGCCAGTCGAGCGCCAGGATTTCACCGGGCGTCGCCAGAGGTACTTCTCGGGTCATGACTTTCTCCAGGTTGGTCAGTGGTAGTCGACGATTTCTACATCCGTTGCGTGACCAGAAGCGAACCTGAAGCAGATACGCCACTGGTCGTTGATCCGGATGCTGAATTGGCCTTGTCGGTCCGCCTTCAGCGCTTCGAGTCGGTTGTTCGGCGGGATGCGGAGGAAGTCCAAGTCAGCCGCAGCGTGCAACTGCTGGAGCTTGCGAACCGCGACGCGCTCGAAATTGACGAAGCGAGCGACCCGCGTGCCATTGAACAGCGCCTGAGTATCTCGGCAGTTGAACGAGGTAATCATGGATTGATGATAACGCAATGCGTTAATAACGTCAAGCGTTACTATATTTCCACCTGGATTCGAAGCGGGGGCGAGATGTTTCGTTACCCGTTGCGCATGAACAGCGCTTCATCGACGCCCTGCTCGACGCGCGCTCGTGTGTGATTTGCTGCGAGTGCTGTACGGTGCAGTACCCGACGACACACGCGGTGGCCTGCCGACCCGGCACGCGGTAGCGCATCCCGCCGGAGCAAAGAACCGAATACCGCTTCGCGGATGTTGCCAACGTAGCAGCAGCCTTGGCTTTTGCGAGAGCCTTGTCGCGAGCATCACTACCCGATTCAGCATCAATATCCAAGAAGTATTCGCCGGGCGGGAACTGATACATCAGCTCGTCTGCGTCGTCGTGCGCGAACCGCCGAAAGCCGCGAGCATGCATCTCTGCATGGAGCGTTTCATATTCGTTAGCGTCAGGGGAGTGTTCTTGGGTCCGCTCATCGTCTTGGTGGAGAACGATTCGGGTGGTGACGTAGTCGCTCGACATTCCTTGCCCCCTCAGGGGCAGAAATACGACTTTGTTTTGAGGCGGGATGGATGGCGGGACAAATTTTTCCGATCGCCTGAGCCCTTGCCAGAGAAGACCATCTGGCGGAAGCGGTGAGATTCGAACTCACGGACAGTTTCCCGTCGCTGGTTTTCAAGACCAGTGCCTTAAACCGCTCGGCCACGCTTCCACACGAGGCGGCATTGTAACCGAAATGCCGCCTCGTTCATCCGTTCAGTCGTCGCGCAGGAACAATTCCTGCAGGTCGTTGAGGAAACGCTGGCCGAGCGGCGTCGGCGCGATCTGCGTGAAATCGCGCATGATCAATCCGCGCCGTTCCGCTTCCTTCAACGCCGGTTCTGTCGTGCTCATCGGCAGGCCCGTGCGTTCGACGAAGCTGTGCACGGGAAAGCCCTCGACGAGCCGCAGCGTGTTCAGCATGAATTCGAACGGCAGGTCGCGCGCGCCGACTTCACGCTCTTCCTGCACGGCCGTACCGGCCTTCGCCTGTTCGATGAAGGTCGCCGGATGCTTGTAGCGCGCCTGCCGCAGGACCCGGTTCGGAAACGACAGCTTCGTGTGCGCGCCCGCGCCGATCCCGAGATAGTCGCCGAAGCGCCAGTAGTTCAGGTTGTGCTTGCACTGATGATTCGGCTTCGCGTACGCGGATACTTCATAGCGCCCGTAGCCGGCGTCGGCCGTGCGCGCGTGGATCCATTCCTGCATGTCGGCCGACGCGTCGTCGTCGGGGACGACCGGCGGAAACTTCGCGAACAGCGTATTCGGCTCGAGCGTCAGGTGATACAGCGACAGGTGCGGCGGCGCGAACGACAGCGCGGTCTCGATGTCGGTGCGGCATTCGTCGAGCGTCTGGTTCGGCAGCGCGAACATCAGGTCGAGGTTGAAGTTGTCGAAGTTCTTCGCGGCGATCTCGACGGCCGCGCGGGCCTGCGCGGTGTCGTGAATCCGGCCGAGCGCCTTCAGGTGCGCTTCGTTGAAGCTCTGGATGCCGACCGACAGGCGGTTCACGCCGCTTGCGCGGAACTGCGCGAACTTCGCGGCTTCGAACGTGCCCGGGTTCGCCTCGAGCGTGATCTCGGCATCGGCGTCGAGCGGCAGCAGCGCGCGCACGTCGGACAGCATCCGGTCGAGGCCGGCCGCCGACAGCAGGCTCGGCGTGCCGCCGCCGATGAACACGGTGTGCACCTGCCGACCCCACACGAGCGGCAGCGCCTGCTCGAGATCGGCGCGCAACGCGTCGAGATAGTCGGCTTCCGGAAACCGTTCGCCTTTCCATTCGTGCGAGTTGAAATCGCAGTACGGGCACTTGCGCACGCACCACGGGAAATGCACGTACAGCGCGAGCGGCGGCAGCGACGTGAGGCGCACCTGGCCGGGCGACGTGAAGGTCGCGACGACGCGCGCGCCGGTGTCCGAAGCCTGGGTCATGCTTCCTCCGCGAGCCGCGCGAGCAACGCCTTCAGCGCCAGCGCGCGATGGCTGTGCGTGTTCTTCACTGCAGGCTCGAGTTCGGCGGCCGTCGCGCCGAGCGACGGCAGGTAGAAATACGGGTCGTAGCCGAATCCGTGTTCGCCGCGCGGCGTATCGACGATCTCGCCGGCCCAGCGCCCTTCGGCGAACAGCGGCTCCGGATCATCTGCATGGCGGACGAGCGCGAGCACGCAGCAGTAGTACGCGCGCCGGTCGGCGACGCCGCGCAACTGCTCGACGAGATACGCGTTGTTCGCCGCGTCGCCCTTGTCGCGGCCCGCGCGCTGCGCATAGCGCGCCGAATAGACGCCCGGCGCGCCGCGCAACACGCGCACGCACAGGCCGGAATCGTCGGCGATCGCCGGCAGCCCGGTGAGCCGCGACGCGTGGCGCGCCTTGGTCAGCGCGTTCTCGATGAACGTGCCGAACGGCTCTTCCGCCTCGGGCACCGCGAGGTCGCCCTGCGGGACGATCTCGATGCCGACCGTCGAGAACAGCGCGGTGAATTCGCGCAGCTTGCCCGCGTTGTTCGACGCGAGAACGATGCGCGACAGCGGCGCGACGGTGCGGTCGTCAGGCATGGCTCGCACCCAGGACCGCTTTCTGCAACCGCACGAGCTCGGCGATCCCGCCCTGCGCGAGGTCGAGCAGCGCGTTCATCTCGGCGCGCGAGAACGGCACGCCTTCGGCCGTGCCCTGGACTTCGACGAAGCCGCCCGCGCCGGTCATCACGACGTTCATGTCGGTGTCGCAGCGCGAATCTTCCGCGTAGTCGAGGTCGAGCACGGGCGCGCCTTCGTACACGCCGACCGAGATCGCGGCGACGTGGTCGGTGATCGGCGAGCGCGCGAGCTTGCCGGCCGCGATCAGCGTCGACACGGCGTCGTGCGCGGCGACGAACGCGCCGGTGATGCTGGCCGTGCGCGTGCCGCCGTCGGCCTGGATCACGTCGCAGTCGATGTGGATTGTGCGCGGGCCGAGCGCGTCGAGATCGAACACCGCGCGCAGCGCGCGGCCGATCAGGCGCTGAATTTCCTGCGTGCGGCCCGTCTGCTTGCCGCGCGCGGCTTCACGGTCGCTGCGCGTGTGGGTCGCGCGCGGCAGCATCCCGTATTCGGCGGTCAGCCAGCCTTGCCCGCGCTCGCGCAGGAACTCGGGCACGCGCTCGGCGACGCTGGCAGTGCAGAGCACCTTGGTGTCGCCGAATTCGACCAGCACGGAGCCTTCGGCGTGTTTCGTGTAGTGGCGCGTGAGGGCGACCTTGCGCAGTTCGTCGGCGCGGCGGCCGCTCGGGCGGGAAACGGAAGACGTCATGGGGAAATCGCGGAAGGAGAGGAAACCCCGATTTTAGCGCCGAACGGCGGGCGTGCCCGGCGGGGTGGTCCGCAAAAATGGGATAATGCGCGCTTCCCGCCCCGCGCTTTCCGATGCGCCGGGCGCCTCGATGTATTCCCCGCCCGCGAGGGCACCAGACGGCGAGACGAACCATGATCTACAGCATGACGGGCTATGCGAGCGCGACGCGCGAACTCGCGACGGCTGCCGGCAACGGCGGCACCAGCGTGTCGGTCGAACTGCGCACCGTGAACTCGCGCTTCCTCGATCTCAATTTCCGGATGCCGGACGACGTGCGTGCGTGCGAACCCGCGCTGCGCGAAATGCTGATGAACAAGCTGTCGCGGGGCAAGGTCGACGTGCGCATCAACCTGCAGCGCGGCGAGCAGAGCATCGGCGCGGGCGCGCTGAACCAGTCGGCGCTCGGACAGCTTGCCGATCTCGAACGCGCGGTGCTCGATTCGTTCCCCGGCGTCGGCCGTCTGCGCGCGGGCGAGATCCTGCGCTGGCCCGGCGTGCTCGCGGAGAGCGGCGTGTCGGCCGAAGCGATCCGCGACGCGGTGCTCGCCTGCGGCAAGGAAGCGATCGGCGAGCTCGTCGTCGTGCGTTCGCGCGAAGGCGCGCAACTGGCGACGATGCTGCTGTCGAACGTCACCGAGATGGAGGCGATCGTCGCGCGCATCACGCCGCTCGTGCCGGAGCTGATCGCGAAGCACCAGCAGAAGATCGTCGAGCGGCTGCAGGAAGCGCTCGGCCTCGCGGCGCCCGAAGGCGGCTCGACGGTCGTCACGCGCGAGGAAGCCGCGGAGCGCATCCGTCAGGAAGTGACGATGTACGGGATCCGGATCGACATCGCGGAAGAGCTGTCGCGGCTCACCGCGCACCTGAACGAAACGCGTCACGTGATCGAGAAGGGCGGCCGTGTCGGCAAGCGTCTCGACTTCATGATGCAGGAACTGAATCGCGAAGCGAACACGCTCGGCTCGAAGGCGGCGGCGAAGGAATTGGCCGACGCGTCGATGGCGCTGAAGCTGCTGATCGAGCAGATGCGCGAGCAAGTGCAAAACCTGGAGTAAAAGCAACATGACCGACCCTAACCGCGACGGCCACGCGTCGCATTCGCTGCACGGCGGCGTCTATCCCGGTAACCTGTTCATGGTCGTCGCGCCGTCGGGCGCCGGCAAGTCGACGCTCGTGAATGCGCTGCTGTCGAAGGACAGCGACATCTGCCTGTCGATCTCGTACACGACGCGCAAGCCCCGCCCGGGCGAGCAGGACGGCCAGCACTACCACTTCACGACCGTCGACGATTTCCGCGCGCGTCACGCGGCGCACGAATTTCTCGAGAGCGCGGAAGTGCACGGCAACTACTACGGCACGTCGCGCGTCTGGATCGAAGAGCAGATGAAGAACGGCCACGACGTGCTGCTCGAAATCGACTGGCAGGGTGCGTTGCAGGTGAAGAAGCAGTTCCGCAACGCGGTCGGCATCTTCATCCTGCCGCCGTCGCTCGACGCGCTCGAGGAACGCCTGAAGAAGCGCGGCCAGGACGAGCCGAACGTGATCACGCGACGCCTGCTGGCCGCCGGCAGCGAGATCGCGCACGCGTCGGAAGCGGAATACGTGGTGATCAACGAGAATTTCGAGCGTGCGCTCGCGGAACTCGAATGCATCGTCGCGGCGACGCGCCTGCGTTTTGCTTCGCAGTACGCGCGACACGCGGAGCTGTTCATCGAGCTCGGCATCCATCTGCCCCACGCGGAATGACGCGGGGCACGAGGGACATAAGGTAGAATAAGGACTATATTCAGAAGGAATTACCAACATGGCTCGCATTACCGTCGAAGACTGCCTGAAGCAAATCCCGAATCGCTTCGAACTGGCGCTCGCCGCCACCTATCGCGCGCGGCAGCTCGCGCAAGGCCATACGCCGAAAATCGAAAGCCGCGACAAGCCGACCGTCGTCGCGCTGCGCGAAATCGCCGCCGGCCAGGTCGGCGTCGAGATGCTGAAGAAGGTGCCGGTGTAACGCGCATCCGGCCCGTTCCAGCCATGTAGTCCACGCGCGCAACGACTCGACCTGGAGGCGAATATGAGCACCACCCCATCGTCCGCCTCCGCGGATTCGACCACCGAAGCCACGGCCCAGTCGCCTGCGCGCCAGTACATCGACGCGGTCCTCGAACAGTCCTTCCGGCATCTGTTCGGGCCGACCGCCACGCCGGAGCAACCGCGCAAGCACGGCGTCGTTTCGATCGCGAAACTGACGGCCGCGCTTGCCGAGTATCTCGCTCCGGACGAAATCAAAGAGGTCAAGGCGGCGTTCCACTTCAGCGACGAAGCCCACCTCGGTCAATATCGCCAGAGCGGCGAACCCTACATCACCCATCCCGTCGCCGTCGCGGAAATCTGCGCCGGCTGGAAGCTCGACGCACAGGCCGTGATGGCCGCGTTGCTGCACGACGTGATGGAAGACCAGGGCGTGACCAAGAACGAGCTGGCCGAGCGGTTCGGCCCGAAGGTCGCCGAACTGGTCGACGGCCTGTCGAAGCTCGACAAGATGGAATTCCGCAGCCGCGAGGAAGCGCAGGCGGAAAACTTCCGCAAGATGCTGCTCGCGATGGCGCGCGACGTGCGCGTGATTCTCGTCAAGCTCGCCGACCGCCTGCACAACATGCGCACGCTCGGCGCGGTGCCGATGGAAAAGCGCCGCCGCGTCGCGCGCGAAACGCTCGACATCTACGCGCCGATCGCGCACCGGCTCGGGTTGAACAACACGTATCGCGAGCTGCAGGACATGAGCTTCGCGAACTTCAACCCGCATCGCTACGCGACGCTCGAGAAGGCCGTGAAGGCCGCGCGCGGCAACCGCCGCGAAGTGATCAGCAAGATCCTCGAGGCCGCGCAGCGCGCGATGGCCGACGCGAAGATCGACGCCGAGATCACCGGCCGCGAGAAGACCATCTACAGCGTCTACCGCAAGATGCGCGACAAGCAACTGTCGTTCTCGCAGGTGCTCGACGTGTACGGCTTTCGGGTCGTCGTCGACAGCCCGCTCGACTGCTACACGTGCATCGGCGCGCTGCACGCGCTGTACAAGCCCGTGCCCGGCAAGTTCAAGGATTACATCGCGATCCCGAAGATCAACGGCTATCAGTCGCTGCACACGACGCTCGTCGGCCCGTTCGGCGCGCCGATCGAGTTCCAGGTGCGCACGCGCAAGATGCACGAGATCGCCGAGGCAGGAGTCGCCGCGCACTGGCTGTACAAGAACGGCAGCGCCGATCTCAGCGACGTGCAGAAGCGTGCGCACCAGTGGCTGAAGTCGCTGCTCGACATCCAGAGCGAAGCGGGCGATTCGAGCGAATTCCTCGAGCACGTGAAGATCGACCTGTTCCCGGATGCGGTCTACGTGTTCACGCCGAAGTCGAAGATCATGGCGCTGCCGCGCGGCGCGACGGCGCTCGATTTCGCGTATTCGATCCACAGCGATCTCGGCAACCAGTGCGTGGCCGTGAAGATCAACAACGAGCTGCTGCCGCTGCGCACCGAGCTGAAAAGCGGCGACATCGTCGAGGTGATCACCGCGCCGTATTCGAAGCCGAACCCCGCGTGGCTCGGCTTCGTGCGTACCGGCAAGGCGCGCTCGGCGATTCGCCACTACCTGAAGACGATGCGCCTGAACGAGTCCGTGCAACTGGGCGAGCGGCTCGTCGACCAGAGCCTGAAGGGCTACGGTCTCGCGCTGGCCGACGTCGAGCCGGAGGTGTGGGAGAAGCTCGTGCAGTGGACGGGCAACAAGAGCCGTCAGGAAATTTTCGCGGATATCGGCCTCGGTCGTCGCGTCGCCGCGGTGATGGCCAAGCGCATCGAAGTGTTGATGAGCGGCCGCGACGCGGACGACGATCTGCCGAAGTCCGAGCGGCATCCCGCGCATCATGCGCCGCCGGTCGTGATTACCGGCACCGAAGGGATGTCCGTGCAGTTGTCCGCATGCTGCCGCCCGATCCCGGGCGATGCGATCATGGGTTACATCGGCATCGGTCTGGGCATGGCGATTCATACGACGGATTGCCGTGTCGCGCAGCGCATCCATCGCCGCGATCCGGGCCGCTGGATCGACGTCGAATGGGCGCCGCAGCCGGGCCGCCTGTTCGATGTCGCGGTGAAGGCGCTCGTGAAGAACACGAAGGGCATCTTCGCGCGCGTCGCGGCGGACATCACGTCGGCCGACGCGAACATCGTTCATATCGCGATGGACGAGGATCTGACGCACGAGTCGACGGTGCTGCGCTTCGTGATCCAGGTCAGCGACCGCGTGCATCTCGCGAACGTAATGCGGCGCGTGAGAACCAATCCGGACGTGATGCGGATCATGCGCGAGCGTTCGACCGACGACGGCGCGCATGCACGCCATGACGGCGGCATGCGTATCGAGCGCGAGCGGCAGGATTACTGACGTTGACGCGCGCGACGGTGGGCGCGGGCGGATTCGATGATCGACGGACGGCGGCTTATGGCCGCCGTTTTCATTGGGGCTGTCGAAAGCGCGTGCGATGATGCCGGCGCTTTGCCGAACGCGTGCGGGTGAGGGTGCGAACGAGGGGAAGGGCGCGCAAAAAGAAAAAGGGCTTTCCCGGAGGAAAGCCCTTTTAAGGTGGCGCGGCTGGCAGGATTCGAACCCACGACCCCTTGGTTCGTAGCCAAGTACTCTATCCAACTGAGCTACAGCCGCACGCAAAACGGTACTGCTTCAACTGTCGGAACCTTCTGCGATGGGAAGGCCCCCAAAAAAGTGGCGCGGCTGGCAGGATTCGAACCCACGACCCCTTGGTTCGTAGCCAAGTACTCTATCCAACTGAGCTACAGCCGCACGCAACAACAAACTTCTACTGCTTCGAACTGAAAGGGCCTTCGGTTCGGAAGGCCCTCGAAAAAGTGGCGCGGCTGGCAGGATTCGAACCCACGACCCCTTGGTTCGTAGCCAAGTACTCTATCCAACTGAGCTACAGCCGCACGCAGAAGCGGAAGTATAGCAGAGTCGTATAAAAAGGGAAGCCTTATTCGCGAATTTGGTGCCATGGCCTTGGCCGGCCGTCCATCGTGTACCCTTGGGGAATCAGTCATCCACGTTGAATCTGCATCATGAACAAGGCGTTTGTCAAAGAGTCGGACGGTGACGACGACGATCTCGACCAGGCTCAACCCGCGATTCCGGCGGGTGCGAAGAACTACATCACGCCGGCCGGCCACAAGCGGCTGAGGGATGAGCTGCTGAACCTGATCGACGTCGAACGTCCCGAGGTCGTGCGGCTCGTGTCGTGGGCGGCCTCGAACGGCGACCGGTCGGAAAACGGCGACTATATCTACGGCAAGCGGCGGCTTCGCGAGATCGATCGCCGCATCCGCTTCCTGACGAAGCGGCTCGACCTCGCCGAAGTCGTCGACGCGAGCCGGCAGGAGAACGTCGACCAGGTCTTCTTCGGCGCGACGGTCGATTACGAGACGCCGGACGGCGAGGATCACACGGTGACGATCGTCGGGATCGACGAGGTCGATCTCGACCGCGGCTGCGTCAGCTGGATCTCGCCGGTCGCGCGTGCGCTGATCAAGGCGAAGATCGGCGATACCGTCACGCTGATGACGCCGGCTGGCCCGCAGCCGATCGACATACTCGACGTCCGATATCCGGCGCGAGGCGACGCCTGAGTGGCGGCCCGCGCGGCGAGAAAGAAAAAGCGCCCCGATGGGGCGCTTCGTCTTTCGGCGTATGGCGAACGGGCCGGTCGCTCAGAAGCGGTGACGCAGGCCGGCCGTGACCGCGATCTGCTTGTTGGTCGATGACGCGGCTCCCAGCCCGTTGATGTTGGCGCCGAGGTCCAGTCCGTCGCTGTTGACCTTCTGGAACTCGCCCTGCAGGTACACGTCGGTGCGCTTCGACAGCGCGTAGTCGGCTTGCAGGTTGAACTGGTGCCAGGTCGGCTTGTCGCCGGCCAGGCGGCCCTGGGTGTACGTGTAGGAGCCGGCGAACGACAGGGCCGGCGTCAGCGCGTAACGGCCGTTGACTTCGTAGTTGCTGAAGCGCCCGGTGTCGCCGAGGCCCGTGATGCCGCCCGCCACGCCCGATTGGCCGGCGCTGATCGCGCGCAGGCCGGTCAGTCGCGTCTGGGTGAACACGAAGCCGACCGTGGCGGGGCCGAACCCGTAATTCAGGCCGGCGCCCCAGGTGCGTTGCACACGCGACGCGAAGGTCCAGTCGCCGGTGACCGCGCCCGGATCGGACGCGGCCTGCGCGAGCGCATTCACGTCGCTGTTCAACTGCAAGTAGGCCGCGGCGAAGTTGAAGCCGAGGTAGCTGTACGACACGCCGCCGCTATACGCGCGGTTGTTCGCGAACGCCGACGAGTTCGAGAACCCGTACAACGCACCGAACTTGAGGCCGCCGTAGTTCGCGCTCTGGTACTTGACCGAGTTGTTGATCCGGAACGAGTTGTTCAGGTTGTCGTTGTCGAACGGGTGGGCAAACTGGGTGCCGCCATACTGGGTACCGGTCAGCGACAGCGGCCCGAGATAGTCGACGACGCTGTCGTACTGCCGGCCCAGCGTCAGCGAACCGTAGGTGGTGTGCGCGAGGCCCACGAACGCTTGTCGGCCGAATTCGCGACCGTTCTGCTTCAGCGCGCCGTTGTTGATGCCGAAACCGTTTTCCAGCGTGAAGATGGCTTTCAGGCCGCCGCCGAGATCTTCGGTGCCGCGCAAGCCCCATCGGCTGCCGTTGATCGAACCGCTCGTTTCCTGCCAGGCGCTGTGTCCACCTTGATTGTTCGTGTAGGTAATGCCTGCGTCGATCAGGCCGTACAGCGTCACGCTGCTTTGAGCGTGGGCAGCGGTCACGAATACGCCCGACAACGCGGCGGCGATCAGGACGTTCTTCATGGATCAGTCTCCAAACACGATGAGGTCGATCGAACCTGGGGCGGACGGCCGTGTTTTGCTTGACGCTGCAGCCGGTGCGGCAGAACGGCGGTGCGCCTATCAGAAATCCATTTGCAGTGTAGGAAGTGTGCGGAGCGGGAGCTGCTTACACTTTAAGAAACAGTGTGTTTTGGAATCCGCAAAAGTTGGAAAAGCCGCGTAAACGATGGCCACGCAAGGGTTCGCTGCGGTGCAGCGAATGGAAACGACGACGGGAATGCGTAGCGGGCGTTGCGCGTTTGCGACGGATGGTCAGAGGCAGGCGGAGGCGGCTATAGCCCGATTATTGACACATCGGCAATAGAGGTTTGTGTGGAGCATGGATAATGAAAGGTGGTTCTCTCGCTATACTGCGATCTCTGCTTTCCGAAGCAGACTTTTTCGTTGACGGAAAAGATCTCCAAACCTTTGTCGGCGCGACTTCCCAGTCGCGCTTTTTTTTTGCCCGACCGGCTCAGCGCGCTACGACGTGTACGAGCGGCGCTTGCGCTGGCGCTTGCCCGCAGGCGCGGCATCCTCTGCTTCGATCGGCGGCGGCGTGTTGGTCCAGTCTTCCATCACGTAGTGACGGGCATCCAGAGGCGATGCGAGCAGGTTCTGCCAGTGATCGCCGTGCCACGTCATATCGAACTCGGTATCGCACGGCGCTTCGCGCGCGGACTCGGCCAGGGCGCGGGACTTGCGACGTACGCGTCCGAGCCGGCTCGCGAAGCGCTTGATTCCGTCCAGCCACATGACCCTCTCCTTCCTTTCGGCGTTGATTCAGGATCGCAACGTCGCCCGATTTCTGCAACCCGAAAAAACCCGAGGATTTTACCGGGTCGATTTGTTCCCGGTAGAAATTTCGCTTCCGGCGATTATTAGCGATCCGATCCCGGTAATGTTGACAGGTTTTTGATGCGAATCAATTAATCATCGGTGATGGTGTACCGATTCCAGTGGTATTAGCGTCTTTTCAAGAAAGCAC
This sequence comes from Burkholderia sp. BCC1047, assembly GCF_902833155.1. Classification (NCBI taxonomy): domain Bacteria; kingdom Pseudomonadati; phylum Pseudomonadota; class Betaproteobacteria; order Burkholderiales; family Burkholderiaceae; genus Burkholderia; species Burkholderia sp. BCC1047. The sequence goes on from NZ_CADFEH010000030.1 coordinate 54,845, forward strand.
TGGATAAAAATTTTCTTGACGCACCCGGATTGTCCAATTTATAAAGTGAGCACTCCGTCCTCGGGCGGCGTGCTGGTGCGGGTGCTGGCGCAATGTTTCGGGATTTCGGGAAACGGCTATAAAAATAGCTTTTTTGATCTTATCGAGTGGGGAAAGAAGACATGGATACCGGTATCGTGAAATGGTTTAACGATGCTAAAGGTTTTGGCTTTATTACGTCGGACAATGGCGGTGAAGATTTGTTTGCGCACTTTTCCGAAATCCGGATGGACGGCTTCAAGACGTTGAAAGAAAACCAGCGTGTTTCGTTCGAGGTCAAAGTCGGGCCCAAAGGCAAGCAGGCAGCGAATATCCAGGCGGTCTGACGCGCCACGCATTGCCGATCACGTCCGGCCCCCGCATCGCGGGGGCTTTTTGTTTTCGGGGGACGGAGCGAGCCGGTCCGGGCTGGCCCGAGTACGCATGCCGGTGCATACTCACGGAAGCATCGTTTCCCTGTCTTTTCATGTCCGATTCCGTTCCGTCCGATCCCGCCAGCGAGCAGCCGCTCGTCTTCGTCGACCTTGAAACCACCGGCGGCTCGTCCGCCGACCACCGCATCACCGAAATCGGCGTGGTCGAAATCGGACCGCTCGGCGTGTCGACGTGGACGAGCCTCGTCAATCCGGGGCAGGCGATTCCGCCGTTCATCCAGCAACTGACGGGCATCTCGGACGCGATGGTGCGCGATGCGCCGACGTTCGCATCGCTCGCGCCGGCGCTGTTCGAGCGGCTCGACGGGAAGCTGTTCGTCGCGCACAACGCGAGCTTCGACCGCGGCTTCCTGCGCGCCGAATTCGAGCGCGCCGGCCTGGCGTTCAATCCCGATGTGCTCTGTACGGTGCGGCTGTCGCGCGCGTTGTTTCCGCGCGAATCGCGGCACGGGCTCGATGCGTTGATCGAACGGCATGGGCTCGTTCCGGCCGCGCGTCACCGGGCGCTGGCCGATGCCGACCTGATCTGGCAGTTCTGGCGCCAGCTGCACGACATCGTGCCGCTCGAGCGGCTGCGCGACCAGATCGCGCGCACGACGCGCCACTTCCGTCTGGGCGGCGATCTGACCGAGGCCTGGCTGGATACCGCGCCGGCAGGGTGCGGCGCGTATGCGCTGTTCGGGGAGCGCGACGAAGCGCTGTATGTCGGTCGTAGCGTGCGCGTGCGGCAGCGGCTGCGCGCGCTGCTGACCGGCGAGCGCCGCTCGTCGAAGGAAATGCGGCTCGCGCAGCAGGTGCGGCGCGTCGAATGGCGCGAGACCGGCAACGAGCTGGGGGCGATGCTGGTCGAAGCGCAATGGATCGCCCGGTTGCGCCCGTCGTACAACCGGCGGCCCACGGCCGACGCCGTCCGCGCGGGCGGTGCGCCCTGGCCGTTCGAAGGCGCGGTCGCGTTCGAGGCGGACGGCGAGCGCCGCCTGTTTCATGTGATCGATGGCTGGTGCTATCTCGGTTCGGCCGACTCGCTCGATGCGGCCGCGCGGCTCGTGGCCGACGCGGCGGGCGGCGCGTTCGAACCCTTCACCCATCGCCTGCTGCAGACGCATCTCGCGCGCGGCCTGCAGGTGATTCCGCTCGCGGCGCTGACCGCCGCGGACTGAGCGCCGCCGGGCGATCCGTGCCCGCCGCGTCAGCCGATCGCGCTGGCCCCGCCGGCGGAGCAGACATGCGACAGCGCGGTATCGAGCGCCCGCGTCTGCGTGGAATCGTAGCGCGTGAGCGTCTTCCAGTTCGCGATGCTGCGCGCGAGCCGCGCCTGGCAATCGGGCGCGTCGCGCAGCGGGGCGACCTGCGCGAGACCGGCGAGCATTTTCTGCGTCAGCCGATCGAGTGCGGGCCGCGTGCTGGTCGCGAGATCGGGCGGCGTGCCTTCCGGCGGCCGCGTCGCGCGCCAGGTCGCGAACAGTGCGTTCTGCACGTCCTTGCTTGCGGTGATCTGATCCTCGAAGAACGTGCGGGCGAAGGCGGGATCGACGCCGGCCTCGGCCGCGCGCTTTTCGACGGCAGTGAGCAGGGCCGCTTCGCGCGGCTGGTCTTCGATGGCCTTGTGATTCGCCCATTTCCATCGCGCGACCGGTTCGGCGAGCGCGAGGCGCTGCGACGCGAGCGCAACGACGTTGGTGAGGGCGGTGTCGTCGCCGTCTGCGCGGACGGCAGGCGACGAAAGGAGGGCGACGCCGAGCGCGGCGACAGCGACGCTGGCACGAATGACTTGCTTCATCGGAACGATCGGGAGAGCCGGGCGGGCCGGACGTGGAAAACCAGAAGGATAGACGAAGACAGTCGCGCGGCGTAGCGTCGCGACAAGAGAATCAGCAGGCGAGCTGACCCGGCACCGTCAGGCTGTTGCGGCCCGGGTGCGAAGCGAATTGCGCGCGAAGCGCTAGGATGAACCGCACGATAGCGAGGGTCGACACGTGGCGGTTACAGAACCGAACCGGCGTTCACTTCGGCGAGTACAGCTTGTGCTGCTCGTCGAAGAATGCCCGAACGTGCTCGGGCAATTCGGCGAGGAATTCCACGCCGACGGGTTCCGGATCCGGGCTCATCACTTGCTCGGGCGGTGGCATGCGAGTGGGTCTTTCGTCCATGATCGTTTCTCCAGCAGGTTCAATGATTATCAACCTCGCGCTCGGATTTGTGCCAGCGGCGAATCGTTAGATTTTGTCTCTGTTGTATTAACGGCACATGCGCTCCGGCGCGAAGGGTGATGCCCGCTATCGTGCGCCGCGCGACGGCGACAATCGGGCCGCTTGCTATACTTGCGCGCACTTTTTCCTGGACCGAGATGAGACGAACGACGCGATGGATCGGCCTCGTATGGCTGGCGCTGGTACTGAACGTACTGTCGTCTGTCGTCGGCTACGCGCGTCTTGCGTCGAGCGGTTCCGGCGCGCTCACGCTCGAGTTGTGCAGTGCAGCGGGCGCGCGTCAGGTCGTGCTCGCGCAAGCGGGCGACGACCGCGACACGTCGTCGTTCGACCATGCCGGCGTCCCGCATTGCGTGTACTGCCCCGGCTTCGCGGCGAACGTCGCGCTGGGCACGAGCCTGCCCGCGATGCCGGGCTTCGTGCGCACGTTCGCGTATCGGGTGGCCGCCCCGGTCGTTCCCGATGTGCCCCGCAAGGGCATCCGTCTCGCGCAGCCGCGCGCCCCGCCTGAAAACGTTCCGGTCTGATTGATGTCCTTCGCGCGTCCCGGTGGCGCGCGAGCCGCCCGCGGCCTCGGCCCGCGCGTCGTGCCGTGCGTGCGCGGTTCGCGCCCCGTACCCGGCGGCGTCCGATCACGTTTTCAGGAAACCACTCATGTCGTCTACCCTTGCCGCGCGGTCGTCGCGCGGCCGGCTCGCGCTCGCATGCGCGGCCGCTTTCGCATGGCCGGCCGCCCAAGCGGCTTCGACCGACGATGCTCGCGCCGACGCGGCTCGCAGCGGTGGCATCGATCGTTCCGCCGCCGCCGCGGCGCCGGCGGCCGTCGGTGTCGCTGCAGCGGCCGCGACGGTCGGCGATACGTTGACCGCCGTCAGCGTGACCGCGCAGCGGCAACCGGTCGATCCGGATACACCGGCCGTCGTCGCGTCGATCACGCGCGAGCAGATCGATGCGCACACCAACGTCACGACCGAGGACGCGCTGAAGTACGCGCCGAACCTGATGGTCCGCAAGCGCTACATCGGCGACCGCAACAGCGTATTCGCGGGCCGCGACTTCAACGAACTGCAGAGCGCGCGCGGGCTCGTCTATGCGGACGGCGTGCTGCTGTCGAACCTGCTCGGGTCGAGTTATGCGTACCCGCCGCGCTGGTCGCTGATTCCACCCGACGACATCGCGCGCGTCGACGTGCTCTATGGCCCCTTTTCCGCGGTGTATCCGGGCAATTCGATCGGCTCGACCGTGCTGCTCACTACGCGGCGCCCCGAACAGCTCGAGGCGTCGCTGTCGACGCAGTTCTTCACGCAGCGCTACCGCGACGGCTACGGGTTCGCGGACAGCTTCGGCGGCAATCACCAGACCGCGCGGATCGCGAACCGCGTCGGCCGGTTCTGGTTCGCGCTGTCGCTCGACCGGCTGGAGAACGACGGCCAGCCGATGCAGTACGCGAGCCCCAATTCGGCCTACAACCCGAAACTGGGCGCCGCCGTTCCCGTGACGGGCGCCGCGACCGACATCGGACCCAACGGCAAGCCGCGGACGATCGTCGGCGCGCAGACGATCGAGCGGACCGAGCAGCTCAACGAGACGGTCCGGATCGGCTATGCGTTCGCGGATCATGTCGACGCGACGCTGACGCTCGGGCATTGGGAGAACCATTACCGGCAGCACGGCGAGACCTTCCTGCGCGATGCGACGGGCAATCCGGCGGCCGGCACTCCGGTCTACGGCGGCAACGTGTCGATCGGCGGCCAGAACATGACGGTCGCGCCGAGCGCATTCGCGCCGCAGCGCGGCGACCAGGAGAACTGGCTGTATGCGCTCGGGCTGAACGGCCGGCTCGATTCCGGCTGGCGGCTGTCGGGCGTGGTGTCCGCGTACGACGTGTCGCGCGATGTGCTGCGCGCGGCCTCGACCGTGCAGGGCGGGGCGGGCACGTTGTTCCAGGGCGACGGCACCGGCTGGCGCACGCTCGACCTGAAGGCCGAGGCGCCGGCAGTGAAGGGCCATACGTTCACGTTCGGCTATCACTACGACAACTACTTCCTGCGCAACGTCACGTACAACACGGCCGACTGGCTGGCCGGGCCGACCACGTCGCTCGCGAGCGTCTATCGCGGCGACACGCGCACGCAGGCGCTGTTCGGCCAGGACGCGTGGCGCTTCGCGCCGGGCTGGCTTGCGACGCTCGGGCTGCGCTACGAGCGCTGGGACGCGTACGGCGGCGCGCTCGGCAATGCGAACGGCACGCTCGGCTACGCGGACCGCGGCGCGAATGCGCTGTCGCCGAAAGTCGCGCTGCAGTGGGATGCGACGCAGGTCTGGCGCTTCCGGCTGTCGTTCGCGACCGGCACGCGGTTCCCGACGGTCGGCGAACTGTTCCAGGGCACGATCTCGAACAACGCGATCGTCAACAACAACGCGAACCTGCGCCCGGAAAAGGCGATCGACTGGGACTTCACGGCCGAACGCGACGTGGGCGTCGGTGTCATGCGCGCGAGCGTGTTCCAGAGCGACCTGCGCGATTCGATCTACAGCCAGACGACGGTGTCGGGCGCGACCACCGTCACCAACATCTCGAACGTCGATCGCGTGCGGGTGCGCGGCGTCGAACTCGCGTTCAGCGGCGAAAACGTCGGGCTGCGCGGGCTCGACGTCGACGCGAACGTATCGGCGAGCAACGCGCAGATCCTCGCCGATGCCGCCAATCCGGCCTATGTCGGTTCGTGTTTCCCGCGCATTCCGCGCATGCGCGCGAACCTGCTTGCGTCGTATCGCTTCGACGAGCACTGGCTCGCGAGCGTCGGCGTGCGCTACTCGGGCCGCCAGTTCAACACGCTCGACAACAGCGACGTGAATCCGGACGTCTACGGCGGCACGAGTTCGTTCACGGTCGTCGATCTGAAGGCGCGCTACCGCTTCGATCGTCACTGGACCGCGTCGGCCGGCATCGACAACCTGACGGACCGCCGCTATTACGTGTTCCACCCGTATCCGGGGCGTACTTTCTATGGAGAACTGAAATGGTCGCTGTGAAATCGCACGCGGGAGGCTACGCGCGGTGGCTTGCGGCGCCGTCGGCCGCCGGCGGGCACGAGGCGTCCGGCGTGCCGAACGGCGCGGGCCGTGCGGATCGGGCGAGATGGCGTGCGTGAAGCGCGCAGTGGATTGCTGACGGCCGACGTGCTCGACGGCGGGTTGCGGCACGCGAAGGGTTTGACGGGGTCGGCCGCGCGCGGCGAACGCGCCGCGCGCCGGCCCGATGCTAAAACGCGCCCGAAGGCGCGTGGAGAGAAACGTCAGGCCGCGCGTCTGAACAGCCGGATCACGAACAACAGAATCACCGCGCCGATGACCGCGACGATCACCGAGCCGATGAAGCCGCTGCCGATGCTGATGCCGAGCAGCCCGGCAAGCCAGCCGCCGATCACCGCGCCGACGATCCCGACGATGATGTCGACGATCAGCCCGAAGCCGCCGCCCTTCACGAGCAAGCCGGCGAGCCAGCCGGCGATCGCGCCGATGATGAGCCACATAATCAAGCCATGAGTCATGGTGGTCCTCTCCTTGGGTTGAGTCGAAATGACCGGGCACCGGCCGTTGCACGCCGCAAGCTGGTGGGTAGCGGCATGCGACCGTCGCGCCGCCCACGCAATGTAACGCGATAGACGGGTCAGGATCGTTAAGTAATGTTATGCACCCTTAAGCAGATTTTCCAGGGGATTCGTCTGCTCAGTGCATGTTCCGTGCGCGCTCGACGCATGGCGAAATGAGCCTGTAAGGATTGGCTATCGCTGAAGTCGTCCGTCGGGCACGTCGTCGCTCGAGCGTTGTCGCTGGCAACGTGGCCTCGGGGCAGGCCGTCTACTGCATTGGCGATCAGGCGTCCCGATAGTCGCGGCATCGCGAATCGCTTCGATCGACAGCTGTGCGAAACGGGCGGGGAAGGCGGCGCATCGCGTCGCTGATGCGGGGCATCGTGTGGCACCGATTAGGGGAGCGCGTCCCGTATCCGACGTCCACCTTCATTCGGTATCCTGATGGATTGGCTTCGGACGATGCGTCGAGTGCGTGGAAATGTCGAGCGGATGTTGCGCAGATAACCGCCGCCGCGACGATTGGCGCCGGACAGCTTGCGCGGGCGATTGCCGATCCGTACGCGAAGATCGTACACGGCGTGATCGGTCATGCGCGCCGTCGCACGACTTCAGGATTTCGACGCCGGAAAAGAGAAAAGGTCTGACAAGCGATGCTTGTCAGACCTTTATGTCTTGGTGCCGGAGATAGGAGTCGAACCTACGACCTTCGCATTACGAATGCGCTGCTCTACCAACTGAGCTACACCGGCAGCAGAGAAATGAAATTATATGGTGAAATCCGCGATCTTGGCAATAGGTTTTGCGAAATTTTTTTCAGCTTACTGCGGCTGCTTCGCGAAACCCGCGATCCGGCGGACTTTCCGCTTTCACTTCACTGCGACGCGACCCGTTGGGGCCACATCGCGAAGGCGCGATTGTACTGATGTCTCGCCCCTCCGTCCAGTGCTGCAGTGCAATTATTTGGCTTCGTCGTGATAGCCGGTCACGCGCTCGACTTCGTTCTTCGAACCGAGGAACACGGGCACGCGCTGGTGCAGGCCGGTCGGCTGCACTTCCATGATCCGCTGCGTGCCGGTCGTCGCGGCGCCGCCCGCCTGTTCGACGATGAACGACATCGGGTTCGCCTCGTACATCAGGCGCAGCTTGCCCGGACGATCGGGCGTGCGCTTGTCGGCCGGATACATGAAGATGCCGCCGCGGTTCAGGATGCGGTGCACGTCGGCCACCATCGACGCGATCCAGCGCATGTTGAAGTTGTCGCCGCGCGGGCCGTCCTTGCCGGCGTTCAGCTCGTCGACGTAGCGCTTGACCGGGTCGTACCAGTGGCGTGCGTTCGATGCGTTGATCGCGTATTCGCGCGTGTCGGCCGGGATCTGCATGTTGCTCTGCGTGAGCACCCACGAGCCGACTTCGCGGTCGAGCGTGAAGCAGTTCACGCCGTTGCCGGTCGTCAGCACGAACACCGTCTGCGGGCCGTACACCGCATAGCCGGCCGCGACCTGCTCGGTGCCGGGCTGCAGGAACGATTCCTCGGTCGCCTGCTTGCCGTCCGGGCAGCGCAGCACCGAGAAGATCGTGCCGATCGACACGTTGACGTCGATGTTCGACGAGCCGTCGAGCGGATCGAATACGAGCAGGTATTCGCCGCGCGGGTAGTTCGCCGGAATCGGGAAGAACGTCTCCATTTCTTCCGACGCCATTGCGGCGAGGTTGCCGCCCCATTCGTTCGCGTCGAGCAGGATTTCGTTCGACAGGATGTCGAGCTTCTTCTGCACTTCGCCCTGGACGTTCTCGCTGCCGGCGGTGCCGAGCGCTTCGCCGAGCGCGCCCTTCGACACGTTGTAGCTGATCGCCTTGCACGCGCGAGCGACGACTTCGATCAACAGGCGCAGGTCGGCGGGGAGGTTGTTGGTCTCACGTTGCTGTTCGATCAGGAACTTCGACAGCGTGGTGCGGCGGGCAATGGACATGACAGACTCCGAAAGGCCAAAGAATCCTTGAATGGCCGCAATTTTACCCGTCGCGCCTCCGCTGCCGCCGGCTTTTTTCGTCCGGTTACATGGGCGGGGCGCCGAATCGGCCCGGTATCGGGCGGCGATGACGGGGCGGGGCATGCATCACCGCGGAGACAGGCCGAGCGGTCCGACCCCCGTGCGCGCGGTTTCGGCCGCGCGCGTGCCATAAAAAAGCCGGCGCCGCGTGAGGCGGCGCCGGCTCGATTGCGCGGACGCACGGGACGATCGCGCCACTTACGCGAGCGCCTTCTCGACGATCTCGCGCACGTCGCGCGATTTCGCGCCGGCGGCGACCTGTTCGAGCGCTTCGCGCATCCGGTCGCGCAGCGCCGGCGTGAAGCGGCGCCACAGTTCGAGCGAGCGCGCGAGGCGCGCCGCGACCTGCGGGTTGATCGCGTCGAGCGCGAGCACCTGTTCGGCCCAGAACGCGTAGCCCGAACCGTCTGCCGCGTGGAATTGCGCGGGGTGGGCCGCGCAGAAGCTGAAGATCAGCGAGCGCGCGCGGTTCGGGTTCTTCAGATTGAACGCGGGGTGCGCGAGCAGCTTGCGCACCTTCGCGAGCGTCGGCTGCGCGGGCGTACCGCGTTGCGCTGCCTGCATCGCGAACCACTTGTCGATCACGAGCGCTTCCTTCTCGAAACGACGGTAGAAGTCGTCGAGCGCATGCTCGGCCGGCCCGTTCGCGCCTGCGGCGGCCGCGGACAGCAGCGCGCCGAGCGCCGCCGCGCGATCGGTCATGTTGTTCGCCGCGTCGTATTGGGCCGTGGCGACGCGTACGGCATCGGCCGGATCGTCGAGTTCGGCGAGATATGCGAGCGCGAGGTTCTTCAGCGCGCGGCGGCCCGACGCTTCCGGCGTCGGCTCGTAGGCGCCGGGCGTCTGGTGCTGCTCGTACGCGGCGAGCCACTCGGCGCGCAGCGCGGTCGCGAGCTGGCGGCGCACGAACTGGCGCGCGCGATGCACGGCGGCCGGGTCGGCCTCGGCCATCTGGTCGGCGAGGTAGGTTTCCGACGGCAGCGTCAGCGCGAGTTCGCGGAACGCCGGCGACAGGCTTTCGTCGGTCAGCACGCGGCGGAACGCGGCGACGAAGTTCTCGCCGAGCGCGAGCGGCGCGTCGGCGGCGGCACGGGCGGCGAGCGTCAGCAGCGCGCGCGTCGCGAGGCGCTGGCCGGCTTCCCAGCGGTTGAACGGATCGCTGTCGTGCGCGAGCAGGAACGCGAGATCGTCGTCGCTGTAGTCGTACTCGACGATCACCGGCGACGAGAAGTTGCGCAGCAGCGACGGCAGCGGCGCTTCCGGCACGTCGACGAACGTGAAGGTCTGCTCGGTGTCGGTGAACTCGAGCACGCGCGTCGTGCCCGATGCGGCGGCTTCGCCGTCCAGACGCAGCGGCAGGTCGCGGCCGTCGCGGCCGATCAGGCCGATCGCGAACGGGATCAGCAGCGGCCCTTGCTGCGTTTCGCGCGCGGCCGGCGACGCGTCGCCGTAGCCTTGCGCGAGGGTGACCGTATAGCGGCGCGCGGGCGCGTCGTACGCGGTGCGCACCGATACGCGCGGCGTGCCGGCCTGGCTGTACCAGCGCTCGAACTGCGCGAGGTCGCGCCCGTTCGCGTCGGCCATCGCGTGACGGAAGTCGTCGCAGGTCACCGCGTGGCCGTCGTGGCGCTTGAAGTAGAGATCCATCCCCTTGCGGAAGCCGTCGCGGCCGAACAGCGTCTGGTACATCCGCACGACTTCCGAGCCTTTCTCGTAGACGGTCATCGTGTAGAAGTTGTTGATCTCGACGTAGCTCTCCGGGCGCACCGGGTGCGCCATCGGGCCGGCATCCTCGGCGAACTGCAACTGGCGCAGCACGCGCACGTCCTCGATGCGCTTGACCGCGCGGGCCGCCGATTCGACGTCGTCGCCGGCGGCCATGTCGGCCGAGAATTCCTGGTCGCGGAATACCGTCAGCCCTTCCTTCAGGCTCAGCTGGAACCAGTCGCGGCAGGTCACGCGGTTGCCGGTCCAGTTGTGGAAGTACTCGTGGCCGACCACCGACTCGATGTTCGCGAAATCGGTGTCGGTCGCGGTCTCGGGGTTCGCGAGCACGTACTTCGTGTTGAAGATGTTGAGCCCCTTGTTCTCCATCGCGCCCATGTTGAAGTCGCCGACCGCGACGATCATGAAGCGGTCGAGATCGAGCTCGAGGCCGAAGCGTTTTTCGTCCCAGCGGATCGAATGGATCAGCGAATCCATCGCGTGACGCGTCTTGTCGAGATCGGCCGGTTCGACCCATACCTGCAGCAGTTTTTCCTTGCCGGAGCCGGTCGTGATTTTCTCCTCGATCGCGACGAGCTTGCCCGCGACCAGCGCGAACAGGTAGCTCGGCTTGCGGAACGGGTCTTCCCACTTCGCGAAGTGGCGGCCGTCGGGCAGGTCGCCCGAATCGACGAGGTTGCCGTTCGACAGCAGCACCGGGTACGCGGCCTTGTCGGCGCGCAGCGTGACCGTGTACGACGCCATCACGTCGGGGCGGTCGAGGAAGTAGGTGATGCGGCGAAAGCCCTCGGCCTCGCACTGCGTGAAGAAGTTGCCGCTCGACACGTAGAGGCCCGACAGCGTCGTGTTCTGGTCGGGCGCGCACGCGCTTTCGAGCGTCAGCTCGAACGCGTCGGGCACGTTCTCGACCGTCAGGCCGTGTTCGTGCGCGCGCACCGCGCCGTACGGCGCGCCGTCGAGCCGCGCGCCGAGGAAGTCGAGCGCCTCGCCCATCAGCTCCAGGTGCGGGGTGGGCGCGGCATCCGGATTGCGGCGCACGCGCATCGTGTTCCTGACGATCGTGCGGGCCGGCGCGAGATCGAATTCGAGTGCGACGGAGTCGATGAGGAAGGCCGGCGGCGTGTAGTCGGCGCGGCGGATCACGGTGGAGGAGGCGTTGTCGGACATGGTCGTCGAGATCGGGTGGAGTGGGGGACGGGCCCGTCGCGCGGGCCAGGCGAACCGGGCCATTGTACAAAGGCTTGCGGCGGCGTGCCGGGCGAACTTTTTACCGCTTCCGGGAGTCCGCGTATTATCGGCATCCCGTTGTGCTTCGCGCGGTGCGACGAACGGGTGACGGATCGACGAGGATCAACATGAAACGCGAATGGATTTTTCGCGGTGCGGGCTGGGCGGCGGCGCTGTGCGTCGCGCTGCTGACGGGCTGCACCAGCTACGTGACCACCCACGTCACGGCCTTCTCCGACTGGAGCGGCAGCGACGCGACCCGCACCTATGCGTTCACGCGCACGGACGCGCAGAAAAACAGCATCGAGCAGTCGACCTACGAGCCGATCGTCGCGAACGAGCTGTCCGCGTATGCGTTCCGGCAGGTGCCGCAGTCGCAGGCCCGCTATCTGGTCGGGCTGACCTATTCGGTCGGCAGCGATCTCGTGACGGTGCCGCAACCGGTCTACTATGACCCCTGGTTCATGGGGCCGGGGCCGTACTGGCGAGGCGGGCCGTGGAGTCCCTGGGGCCCGTGGGGTCCCTGGGGGCCGATGCCGGCCGGCTATGTCGCACAGACGTACCAGGTGTTCGACTACGTGCTCGGCATCCGCATCACCGAGCGCGCGACGGGCAAGGAGGTCTACAACGTGTCCGCGCGCACGACCGGCGACAACGGCACGCTGCTGTACGCGATGCCGTTCCTCGCGCGCAGCGCGCTCGCCGATTTCCCGTTGTCGAACGGCGCGGTCCGCACGGTCCGGCTGCCAGTCGACAAGCGCGGCGGGCCGGCGGCGCCGGCCGCCAACGAGCGCGCGGTGCCGGCGGCGCCCGCGTCGGGCGCAGCCGTCGCGAAGTAACGCGGCATTCCACCCTGGCGCGGCCGCCCGGCCGCGCCGTCAGTTTCGTTTCCGTCAGACTCCGACACCCAGCAGCGCCAGCGCGCCGAGCGCGACGAACAGCACGGCCGCGATCCCGTGCACGAGCTTCGTCGGCAGACGGTGCGCGAAGCGGTCGCCGAGCAGGATCGCCGGCACGTTCGCGAGCATCATCCCGAACGTCGTGCCGGCCACCACGCCGATGTAATCCTGGAAGCGGGCGGCCAGCGCGACGGTCGCGATTTGCGTCTTGTCGCCCATCTCCGCGAGGAAGAACGCGACGAGCGTCGTGCCGAACACGCCGAGCCGCGAGCGCGTCGTATTGGCTTCGTTCTCGTCGAGCTTGTCCGGCACGAGAATCCACAGCCCCATCGCGATGAACGAGAACGCGAGCGCCCAGCGCATGATCGACGGCGTGACGAGCACGCCCAGCCATTCGCCGAGCGCGCCGGCAAAACCGTGGTTGACGAGCGTCGCGACGAGCACGCCGAGAATGATCGGCACCGGCTTGCGATAGCGCGCGGCCAGAACGAGGGAAAGCAGTTGGGTCTTGTCGCCGATTTCAGCGAGGGCGACGGCGCCGGTGGAGATCAGGAAGGCTTGAGACACGAATGGGGTTCCACGGGCCGTTGTTGTGCGTGCGAGCGACGATCCACCGCGCGCCGGGCCCTGATGCGGCGCGCAGTGAACCATCGGTCTCGCCAGGCCAACGTGGCTGCGTCCGCCATGGCCGAACGGCCAAGTCTGTTGACGGACGCCTCCGTCACGATGCGCGCCGCGAGCGCGGGACATCGAGCGGAGCGGCTACTCCCCAATGAGCGGCGAATTCTAGCACGGTGCATCGCGCGCGGGAAAGCGGCCAGGGCCGCCGTGCGGCGCGCTGGAGCGGCTTCGATGTCCGGCGCATGCACGACGGCGAGGCTGCCGCGCATGCCGGAACGGGGCCTCGCGGGGCGTTACGCGGCGGCCGGGGGGCGCGCGGCGCCGCGTTGGTGCACGAGTGCGCCGGCTGCATAGGTGCGGTACACCGCGCGGTCGTCGCCGAGCAGCGCGAACGCGAACAGCAGTTCCTCGAGCGAATCCGCGCGCTGCGTGCGGCGCGCGAGCAGCGGCGTCGCCCGCGGATCGAGCACGACGAAGTCGGCCTCGGTGCGGGGCTTGAGCGTGCCGACCGTGTCGGCGAGGTCGAGCGCCTGCGCGGCGCCGGCCGTCGCGAGCCAGAACATCCGCGTGGCGCTCAGGTGATGGCCCGACAGCCGCGCGACCTTGTGCGCCTCGTTCATCGTCTGCAGCATCGAGAACGACGTGCCGCCGCCGACGTCGGTCGCGAGCGTGACGGGCACGTCGTATTCGCCGGCCTTGTCGAAATCGAACAGCCCGCTGCCGAGGAAGAAGTTCGACGTCGGGCAGTGCGCGACGACGGTGCGCGTCTCGGCCATCCGGCGGCGATCCTCGTCGTCGAGATGAATGCAGTGGCCGTACACCGCGCGCGGCCGCAGCAGCCCGTAGCGGTCGTAGATGTCGAGATAGCTGCGGTGGCCGGGGAACAGCTCGGCCACCCATTTCACCTCGTCGACGTTTTCCGCGACGTGGCTTTGCACGAACACGTCCGGATGGCGGCGCGCGAGTTCGCCGCATGCCTCGAGCTGCGCCTCGGTCGACGTCGGCGCGAAGCGCGGCGTGAGCGCGTACATCTGGCGGCCGTTGCCGTGCCAGCGGCCGATCAGCTCGGCGCTGTCGTCATAGCCCGACTGCGCGGTGTCGCGCAGGAATTCGGGGCAGTTGCGGTCCATCAGCACCTTGCCCGCGATCATCCGCAGGTCGCGCGCGTCGCTCGCCGCGAACAGCGCATCGGCCGACTGCTTGTGCACCGTGCAGTAGACGAGCGCGCTCGTCGTGCCGCATGCGAGCAGTTCGTCGACGAAGAAGTCGGCGACTTCGCGCGCATGCTCGGGGTCGCCGAACTGGCGCTCGGTCGGGAACGTGTACTTGTCCAGCCACGGTAGCAGGCCGGGCGCCGGCGACGCGATCATGTCCGTCTGCGGATAGTGGATGTGCGTGTCGATGAAGCCGGGCACGATCAGCTTGTCGCGCAGATCGTGGACCACCGCATCGCGCGCGAGCGTCGCGGCAAGCGACGCATACGGGCCGGCGGCGACGACCTTGCCGTCGTCGACGATCAGGAGCCCGTCGGTCTCGTAGTTCGCGGCATGGCTCGATTGCGCCGGGTCGCCGTTGAAGGTCAGCAGTTGGGAACGAAAAGCGGTTTGCGTCATGACGAAGGGTCCTGCATCAAGGTAAGGCGAACAGAAGAAAACGATCGGCGCCGCACGGGGCGGCACGGTGCTTCGCGAGCGGCGGCCGCACGTGATGTGCGGCACGGCCGCAGGCGACGGCGCGGGCGAACGTGGCGGCCGAAGCCGCCCGCGAGTGGTTGCGGGCGCACCTCGCAGCCGTTGCGTTCGCAACCGATTCCGCGGCATCCGGTACGACGGCGACCGGCACGGCAAGCCGCGACGGCCGGTGTGGGCGGGCGGCGATGCACCGCGCGATCGCGCCGCATGCACGCACGCAACCGGCCCGGCGCAAGGCCGAACGGGGAATCGCGAAGCGGATGCCGTTGCCGTGTTTCATCTGTCTAGCGTGCCTCGATGCGGACCGTCACGCGGCCTGCCAGTACGCGTCGAGGCGCGCGTACAGTGCGTCGCGCTGCGCCGGTTCGATGAACGACGCCTCGAAGCCGTTGCGGATCACCGCGTGGACTTCGGCATCCGTCAGTTGCAGCCCTTCGGCCGTCGCGAAGTAGTTTTCGTTGACGTAGCCGCCGAAATAGGCCGGATCGTCGGAGTTGATCGTCACCGCCACGCCGCGGTCGAGCAGCGCCTTCAGCGTGTGCTTCGCCATGTCGTCGAACACGCACAGCTTCAGGTTCGACAGCGGGCACACGGTGAGCGCCGTGCGCGTTTTCGCGAGCCGCTCGACGAGCGCCGCATCCTCGATGCTGCGCACGCCGTGATCGATCCGGTCGACCTTCAGCACGTCGAGCGCTTCGTAGATGTAGGCGGGCGGGCCTTCCTCGCCCGCGTGCGCGACGAGCTTCAGCCCGAGCGCGCGCGCCTTCTCGAACACCCGGGCGAACTTCGTCGGCGGATGGCCGAGCTCGGACGAATCGAGGCCCACGCCGATCAGCCGATGGCGATAGCGCTCGAACAGCGGCAACGCGGATTCGAACGTCGCGAGCGCGTCCTCTTCGGACAGGTGGCGCAGGAAGCACAGGATCAATTTGCTCGACAGCCCGCGGGGCTCGGCATCGGCGAGCGCGCGCTCGATGCCCGCGACGACCGTCTCGATCGGCACGCCGCGCTCGGTGTGCGTCTGCGGGTCGAAGAACAGTTCGGTGTGGACGACGTTGTCGGCGAGCGCGCGCTCGCAGTACGCGGCCGTCATGTCGTAGAAATCCTGCTCGGTGAGCAGCACGCTCGCGCCGGCGTAGTAGATGTCGAGGAACGATTGCAGGTCGGTGAACGCGTACGCGGCGCGCAGCGCGTCGATCGAGTCGTACGCGAGCTTCACGCCGTTGCGCTGCGCGAGCGCGAAAATCAGTTCGGGCTCGAGCGAGCCTTCGATATGGATGTGCAGCTCCGCTTTCGGCGCACGGGCGATCTTGTTCTTGAATGTCGGGGTCATGGCGTCGTTTTTGGTCGGTCAGTAGGTAGGGGAAGCCTGCGCGGACGCATTCGCCTCGACGGCCTGCAGCAACTGCGCGGCCACCGAGATCGCGATCACTTCGGGCGCCTTGTCGATGATGCCTTCGACGCCGATCGGGCAGCGCATCCGCGCGACCTCGGCCGGGGCGATGCCGATCGCGGCGAGGCGATGATCGAACTGCGTGCGTTTCGTATGCGAGCCGGTCATCCCGAAGTACGCATAGTCGCCGCGCCGCAGGATGCGCTCGGCCAGCACGAAATCGAGTGCGTGGTCATGCGTCATCACGACGAAGTAGGACTGCGGCGGCGCCGCGTCGACCGCGTCCGCCGGGGAAGCGGCCGCGTCGATCGCGAGATTGCCGATGCCGGCGAGCGCGTCGGCCGGCGGGAACACCGCATCGGGCCGGTCGATCCAGCGCACCTGGCACGGCAGCGTCGCCAGCACCTTCACGAGCGCGGTGCCGATATGCCCCGCGCCGAACAGCATGACGGGGAACGCATACGGCGCGATCGTTTCGGTCATCAGCGATACGCCGCCGGTTTCCCACAGCAGGCAGTCGGCGCGCGCGGCTTCCGATTCGGGCTCGCTCAACAGCGGCGCGCCCGGCGAGGGGCCGAATGATACGCTACGCACGGTCGCGGCGCCGGCCGCGACGCGCTTCGCGAGCGACATGATCCAGCCGAGGTCGCCGACGTCGAGCCGCTCGAACGCGAGCACCACGGCGCCGCCGCAGCACTGGCCGAGGCTCGGGCCGAGCGCGAGCCGCTCGAGCCGGCGCGCGTGCGGCACGTGCGCGCCGTCCTTCAGCAGGTGCCGCGCGATCTCGATCGCCTTCCATTCCAGATGACCGCCGCCGATCGTATGGCGGGCCGTGTCGCGCGTGACGAGCATCTTGGTGCCGGCCTCGCGCGGCGCGGAGCCGTCGGTATGCGCGACCGTCACGAGCACGGCCGCTTCGCCGTGCGCGAGCAGTTGCTGCAGATCGCCGAGCCAGGCTTCCATCAGCACGCTCCGTTCGGGACGACGCGGCACGACGCGCGGCGCGGGCCGGTGGGCGCGGCGGCAACGAGAACGGGCGGGAGCGTGGCAGACAGGCTGCACGGCCGATGCCGTGCGGCCGCCGCGGGCTGACGGCGTACGCGAACGGCGTCGCCGGACGCGCGGACGCCATGAGGGTGACGGATGCGGATGGTTTGCGTTGTCATGATGAATCCAGTCGACATTGCGGATCGGGCGCGCGTTACGCAGGCAGCGGTGAGACCGCCTGGCCTCGCGCACGTAGATCGCCATCCAGCCCCGAAGATAGCACCGCCACGCGGCGGGAACATGGCCGGGCGGTGATCCGGGCTATCAGGCGGCGATCATGTCGATCATAGGCCCGCCGCGCGGAATCGGGGGACCGATGCATGCACATCGGGCCGAAACGCATGTGTGGCGGGGCGGGGGCGCGGCGATCGCGCGACGCGCGCGAGCCCGGAACGCCGGGCGGCGGCGGGATAGGTGTTTATACGCGGCGACCGGGCAAGGCCGGCGCAGGCCGCAGCCGGGTGACGACTCGCCGGCGGCGCGCGGCCCATTCGGTCGGGCCGCGCATGCGATGGGCCGGCACCGCGGCCGGTGGGTCAACCCGCGAGCTTGCGGCGATGGCGCCAGAGGCTCGCGACGACCGCGATCAGGATCGCGGCGAAGCCGATCAGCGCCCAGCCGGGCAGCAGGATGCCCAGGATCGGCGGGTAGACGGTCTCGCACAGCCCGGCGACCTTGAACATGCCGGGGAACCACTGCGCGGGCGGCAGGCTGTCGACGATCGGCTGCAGCGTGTCGAAGCCGCAGCTGAAGCCCGGATTCATCTGGATCGACAGGTGCCGCGCGGCCGTGCCGACACCGCCGGCCGCGGCGATCGCGATCAGCAGTTCGAGCACCCAGACACCGCGCCAGTTGCGGATCCCGGCAGCCAGGAACGCGAAGATCCCGATCGCGCAGAAGAAGTAGCGCTGGATGATGCACAGCGGGCACGGGTCTTCGTTCTTCACATACTGCAGATACAGCGCGCCGGCCAGCAGGGCGATGCACACCCATCCGAGCAGCATCAGCAGGCGGCGTTCGCGGCGGAGGGCAAGCGTGTAGTCGTTCATGTCGGCGGGATTCCTCGTCGGTCGGTCCGGAAAACAATCGCGCGATTTTAGCGCGAATGATCTGGCACGAAACTGACAGCGCGCGTGCGGCAGCCTGCCGCACCGCGCGCGGGCCGCCGGCGATCGGCTCGCCATCGGCTTGCGATCGGCCGGCGCGGTCAGCGGATCGTGTTCAGCACGGCCTCGACCGACTGGCCGATCGCAAGCAGCGCGTCGTCGCGATGCGGCGCCGCCGCGAGCATCAGACCGACCGGCGCCGCGTCGCGCGGATGGCACGGCAGCGACAGCCCGCACGCATCGAGGAAGTTGAACGCGCTCGGGTTGCGCAGGATCAGCGCGTTGGTGCGCGTGAACGCGTCGTCGTCCGTTTCGAGTTCGGCGATGCGCGGCGGCACGACCGGCACCGTCGGCGCGACGAGCGCATCGAAGCGCGACCAGACCGTGTGCGCGGCTTCGTCGAGCATCGCGGCGCGCGCGGCCAGCAGGTCGAGATAGTCGGCCGCGCTCGCGGGTTCGCCCTTCAGGATCCGCGTCAGCACGCGCGGGTCGTACTGGTCGCGATGCTTCGCGAGCAGCGGACGGTGCCACGCGTACGCCTCGATCGGCGAGAAGCCGAAACGGTTGATCTCCGGCAGCCGGTCGAGCGCGGGGAAGCGCACTTCGGTGACGATCGCACCGGCCGCTTCGAGATGCTTGAGCGCGGTGTCGAGCGCGGCCGCGACGTCGGCATCGACGCCGTCCGTCACGTAGTTCGTCAACACGCCGAGCCGTACGCCTTCGAGCGGCCGCGCGGCCGGCACGTGCGGCTCGAGCCCCGCGAGCATCCGGTCGACCAGCGCGCAGCACGCGACCGTCAGGCCGATCGGGCCGAACGAGTCGAGCGTCGTCGACAGCGGCACGCCGCCTTGCGTCGGGATCCGGCTCGCGGTCGGCTTGAAGCCCGTCAGTCCGCACAGCGCGGCCGGAATGCGGATCGAGCCGCCGGTATCGGTGCCGAGCGCGACGGCGGCCATCCCGTCGGCGACCGACGCGGCCGCGCCCGACGACGAGCCGCCCGAAATCCGCGCATCGCCCGGCACGTCGCGGTGATACGGCGAGCGCGGGTGGCCGAAGTGCGGATTCAGCCCGAGACCGGAGAACGCGAACTCGCTCATGTTGGTGCGGCCGACCAGCACCGCGCCCGCGCGCTTGAGCCGCGCGACGGCGACCGCGTCGGTGTGCGCGGCCGGCGCGCCGTCGAGCACCCGCGACCCCGCGCGCGTGACCTGGCCCGCGACGTCGAACAGGTCCTTGACCGACACCGGAATGCCCGCGAGCGGCGATAGCACGGTGCCCGCGGCGCGCAGCCGGTCGTGCGCGTCGGCGGCCGCGCGGGCGTTGTCGGCATCGACTTCGGTGAAGACGACGGCGCCCTGGCCCGACGGATCGGCGATCCGCTCGAGCGCGGTGTCGACGAGCGCGCGGCTCGTGGTCCGGCCGACGGCGAGGTCCGCGGCGAGCTGGGCGAGCGGGGGGAACGGCGTGAAAGTGGTCATGGCGGCTCAGGGGCGAAGATGTTGGACAAGCGTGGAGCGGAACGAATCGATATGGCTTTCGACGGCCGCGCGCGCGCCGGCGGCGTCGCGCGCGGACAGCCGGTCGAACAGCGCGCGGTGCTCGTGCTGGACGTCGGCGAGATGGTGCGGTTCGGACAGCGTGACGAACCAGAAGCGCAGCGAGCGCTCGTGCAGCGCGCGCAGGATGTCGGCGAGCACCGAATTGCGCGCGGCCGCGGCGATCATCTGATGAAACGTGCGGTCGAGCTCCATCATGCCCTCGACGTCGTGCGTGTCGACGCAGGCCTGCCCGTCGTCGAGCAGCGCGGCCAGGCGCGCGAGATCGTCGGGGGTCGCATGGCGCGCGGCGAGTTCGGCGCAGTGCGCTTCGTTGATGCGCCGCACGTCGATCACCGCGACGATGTCGTCGAGCGACAGCGGCTGCACCATCAGGCCCTTGCGCGGCATCACGGACAGCAGCCCTTCGAGCACGAGCCGATGCACGGCCTGGTGCACCGGCGTGCGGCCGATTCCGGTGCGTGCGACGAGGTCGGCTTCGTTCAGCGCGGCGCCCGGCTTCAGGCGCATCGTGATGATGTCGCGCTGGATCAGCGAGTACGCGCGGTCGGCGAGGCTGGCCGGCGACGCGGCGGCGCGCTCGCGGGTGAGGTCGGTCACGGTACTCATGCCGGTTGCGGCGCGGCGGCCGGGAGGGGCGCGATCATGGCGCGGAGCTCGGGAAGCGTGGACGATCGCTGGATATTATTGTGATATATCAGTGGTGTCCAGCGCCGGCGAGGCCGGGCCATCGGTGCCGACGCGCGAACGGCGCCGTTCTGCGGCGTGCGTAGCCGCCGACTTGCAACAATATCGACAGGATGTTGCAGGTTTGCCGCGCGATCGTGCACTGAAGCATAATGAATCCTCGTCTATCCCTACGCGCGAGCGACGCATCAGACTATCGTCATGAGCGAAAACACGCCTTCCCCGGCCGGTCTGCCCGGCACCTCTTCCGCTTCTTCCGATTCCCCCCGTCCCGATCCGGCGAAAACGCCCGATGCGCCGGCCACGCAGGCCGCCGCGGAGAACGTCGCCGATGACGGCGCGTCGCCCGTCACGGCTGCATCCGAACCCGGTGCGCCCGGTGCGGCAGGCGCCGTCGGCGATGGCGCGGCCGCGCCCGCGCCGCTGAAGCCAGGCGCACCGCCGCCCGGATTCGGCGCGCCGCCCGATTTCGACACGCCGCGGCCGCCGCCCGCGAGCGCGCAGAATGCGCCGCCCGCCTATCTGAAGCAGAGCGACACGCCGTGGTCGGTGTTCGGCCGGATCGTCGCGGCGCGCGCGCGGCGGCTGTTCGATCGCGCCGGCCAGCGCATCACGCAGCGCACGCTGCGCATCGGCGTGTCGGCACGGATCTTCCATCCGGAGCCGGGCGCGAAGGGGCTGCGCGGCAAGACGCTGCAGTATCTCGAGGAATCGATCGCCCACTGGGTGATGTCGCGCGACGTGCTCGTGTTCATGATTCCGACCGTCGGCCATCAGGGCATGATCCATCCGAGCAACATCCGCCTGCGCGATTACGCGAAGCATCTCGACGGCCTGCTGCTGCAAGGCGGCGCCGACGTGTCGCCGCAAACCTATGCGGCGTCGGATGCGCGTCCCGAATGGCCGGGCGATCGCGTGCGCGACATGTACGAGCTCGAACTGCTGCACGAATTCGTCGAGTCCGGCAAACCCGTGCTCGGCGTATGTCGCGGCTGCCAGCTGATCAACGTCGCGTTCGGCGGCTCGCTTTACCAGGACATCGCGACCGACGTGCCGACCGCGCACGCGCACGTGAGCGAGCATTACGACCAGCATCGTCACGCGATCCGCTTTCCCGATTCGTCGACGCTCGCGAGCATGTTCCCGGGACGCAGCGAAGCGATCGTCAACTCGATTCACCACCAGGCGATCCGCGATCTCGGCCGCGATCTGAACATCGAGGCCGTGTCGGCCGGCGACGGGATCATCGAAGGCATTCGCCATCGCCGTTCGCCGTTCGTCGTCGGCGTGCAGTGGCATCCGGAGTTCCATCGCGCGGGCGGTTCCGAACTGCTCGACTGCACGCCGCTGCTCGACGCGTTCCTGCGCGCGGCGCGCGAAACGCGTCTGTAGCACGCCGTATTTTCCGTGCTGAACGAAGGCCGGCCGCATCCCGATTAATTCGAGATGCGGCCGTTTCGTTTTGCACGATAATCGCGAGTCCCGATTCGTTCGCCGGAGTCTGACGTTGGCTTTCCGAAATTTCTCCCCTGCACGATGCGCAACGTGGATCGTTGCGCTGGCTGCCTGCGCGCAAGCGGGCACGGCCTGGTCCACCGACGCGACCGCACCCGTCGCCGGTACGCGTCCGGCGGTCACGAGCCTGAGCGGCAGCGCGGCGCCGGCGCCGGCGGCGTCGGCCGCGACGGACGCCGCCGCGCAAGGCAACGTCGCCGAGCTGACGCAGATGCTGCACGACGGCCGGATCGTCGAGATGCGCACGACGTACAACGGCAGCTACGGTGCGAGCCTGATGTTCGATCCGCGCGAGATGACGTATTACGTCGCGCTGTTCCAGGACAAGAACCTGTGGCGCGTGATTCGTTCGCAGGAAAAGACGCGCGCGGAGATGGTGTACGCGAACTTCGTCCAGCAGACGGCGCAGCTCGCCGAGATCGAGATCCGCCGGACCGAGCTGCAGGCGCAGAAGGCATTTCTCGAACGCGTGATCGCGCTGCAGGCGAATCGTGCGCAGCAGTTGCAGGCCGATCTGAGCGTCGCGCGCAGCCAGCAGGCCGAAGTCGCGCAGCGGCAGAAATCGGCGCAGGAGCAGGCGCAGGCGCTGCAGGTCGAGAAGCGGGCGGCGCAGTTGCAGTTGCGCGATCTGCAGGAGCAGGTGCGGCAACTCGAGAAGCAGGCCGAGACGGGGCTGCCCGTGCACAAGTAACGTGTCGTCGAGCGGACGAAACGAGACGAGCGAAAACCCGGCGAAGCGATCTTCGCCGGGTTTTTTATTGCGTGGGCGTCAATGCGCGAACGCGTCCGGCACGTCGGTCACGCGGCGGTGCGACAAGTGCGACGTCCAGTCGAAACCGGCCGCGCTCGGGTGCGCCGGCCGGGCCGGTTGCGCGGCGCGCAGCGCGGTCGCCATTGCGATCAACGTGGCCGGATCGTCGAACGAGTCGCGTGTATCGCGCGTATCTGCCGTGGGCAGCGGCCGAGCGAGTCGATCGCGTGTGCCGGTGTTGGTCGCGTCGCGCTGGCGCGGCGCACGCTGGAGCGGCTGATGTGCGGCGAGCCGCGGCACGACCGGCGTGCGGGTCGGTGCGTTTGCCGTGCGCTGGCCGGTTGCCCGACGTGGCGAGGCAGGGATGACGTGCCGCACGTCGGCCGTCGCTTGCGGGCGAAGCGTTGCGGGGCGAAGCGCGACGCGATGCTTGGCTGGCGGCGATTCGACCGTGTTCGCGACAGGCCTCGCCATCTTGTGCTGCGGCATCGCATGCGTCGACGTATCCGGTTGCGCCGCCGCGATACGTATCGTGCCGGTCGATGTCGCGGCGTGATCGGGCGTACTGCCGGCCGCCTGGATCGCGTACGCGGGACCGGAACCCGCGGGCCGGTCGTACGTGCCGATCAGCCAGCCGATGATGCCGAGCGCGCCGATGCTCCAGCAGACGACGTACATCGCGCGCCGGTCGCGAGGGTGGCGCGCGGGATGGCGCAAGCGCCGGCCCGGGGCAACTGCCGCCGGGACAGGCAGCCCGGCCGAAGCCGGCAGCGACGCCGCCACGGATAGCGGCTGCCATCGGCACTCGCGGTGCGGTCGGTCGACATCGATGCAGGACGTCGTTAGCGTCGCGAGGCAGTTCCTGCCGGGCCCTGCGCCGGGTGCGCCGCGAAATCGCCATTCGCGGCCGAACGGCGGGACGTGGTCGAGCGGGGTGGCGCGAGGGCGGGCGAGCGCGCCTTCGACCGGGACGAGGGGCGATGGGATCATGGCAGGGGCGTCGTGCGACACGGGCATCCGTGCCGGCGCGGCGTGAAAATGTCGTCGCAAATCGTGACATTGTGGTCAGCCGGCGAAGGTCGGTCGATCAGATCGATCTGATTCTTGTGCCCGCTTCGGGGCGACTTGTACGAGGCGGACATCGCGACGTCGGTGACAGGGGCGCTACAAGGCAAATGTCGGGTTGCCGTGGCATGATTCGCGGATCATGCCGGCGGCGCGCCGTTACGCGCCGTGCCGCCGGCGGGCAGCGATGCCCGTGCGCGTCGGCCCGACCCGGCGCGGCGCGCGTCGCCGGGTCCATGCGGCGCGGTATTCGCGCCATCCGAGCTGAGCGAGAAACCATGTCCACAGCGTCGCCTGCCATCGCGCAGGAATCGAAAGTCCGCACCGTCTTCCGGGTCGTCAGCGGCAACTTCCTGGAAATGTACGACTTCATGGTCTACGGGTATTACGCGTCGGCCATCGCGAAAACGTACTTTCCGAGCGGCAACGCGTTCGCGTCGCTGATGCTGTCGCTGTCGGTATTCGGCGCGGGCTTCCTGATGCGGCCGGTCGGCGCGATCGTGCTCGGCGCGTATATCGACCATCACGGCCGCCGCAAGGGGCTGATCCTGACGCTCGGGCTGATGGCGATCGGCACGCTCGCGGTGGCCGCGATACCGGGCTATGCGACGATCGGCGTGCTCGCGCCGGTGCTCGTGCTGCTCGGCCGGTTGTTGCAGGGCTTCTCGGCGGGCGTCGAACTCGGCGGCGTGTCGGTCTACCTGTCGGAGATCGCGACGAAGGGCCACAAGGGGTTCTATACGGCGTGGCAGTCGGGCAGCCAGCAGGTGGCCGTCGTGTTCGCCGCGTTCGTCGGCGTCGTGCTGAACCGCGCGCTGCCGGTCGAGGAAATGACCGCGTGGGGCTGGCGCATTCCGTTCCTGATCGGCTGCCTGATCGTGCCGTTCCTGTTCCTGATCCGCCGTTCGCTGAAGGAGACCGACGAATTCCTCGCGAAGCGCCACCGCCCGACGATGGGCGAGATCATGCGCTCGATGCTCGACAACTGGGGTGTCGTGGTGGCAGGCATGGGGATGGTGATCATGACGACGGTGTCGTTCTACATGATTACCGCGTACACGCCGACCTTCGGCAAGGAAGTGCTGCATCTGTCGTCGCTCGATGCGCTCGTCGTGACCGTCTGCGTCGGGATCTCGAATCTCGTGTGGCTGCCGCTGTCCGGTGCGCTGTCCGACCGTATCGGCCGCCGCCCGGTGCTGATCGCGTTCACCGTGCTGACGCTGCTGTCGGCTTATCCCGCCGTGCGCTGGCTCGTCGGCGATCCATCGTTCCTGCGGCTGCTCGCGGTCGAGCTGTGGCTGTCGTTCCTGTACGCGTCGTACAACGGGGCGATGGTCGTCGCGCTGACCGAAGTGATGCCGGCCGACGTGCGGACGGCTGGTTTCTCGCTCGCGTACAGCCTGGCCACGACGATCGGCGGCTTTACGCCGGCGATCTCGACGCTGCTGATCCACCAGACCGGCAACAAGGCGGCGCCGGGGCTGTGGCTGAGTGTGGCCGCGATCTGCGGCTTGATCGCGACGCTCGTGCTGTACCGCACGTCCGACGCGCGCAACCAGTACAAGTCGGCCTGACGGCGGTCGGCATAGCGCCCGGCGTCGGCCGCGGATCACCTTGAACAAGGGAGCGCAATGCGCTCCCTTGTTCGTTTGCGGTCATGCTTCGCGCAGCATGTCGGCCACCGTGGCCGCCACGTCGGGCCACGCGCCCGGCGCAGGCTGGCGCGCGATGCTGGCGCGCGCATACCACGGGCAGTCGTCGCCGGTGAACCAGCGCCAGTCGGGTGCGAACGGCAGCATGACCCACAGCGGCTTGCCGAGCGCGCCCGCGAGGTGCGCGACCGCCGTGTCGATCGTGACGACGCCGTCGAGGCGCTCGACCAGCGCGGCCGTATCGGCAAAGTCGTTCAGCCGGCCGTCGAGACGATGCACGCGCGGATGCGCGTCGACGCGCGCGCGCTCGTCGTCGTCGAGCGCGGGCTGCAGCACGATCCAGTCGATGTCCGGCAGCGCGAGCAGCGGCGCGAGCGCGTCGAACGGCATCGAGCGGTTTTCCTGCGCCTGTCGGCGCCCCGACCACGCGAGGCCGAACTTGCGCTTCGACTGCCCGCCGAGCGAGCCGCGAAAGCGCCGCCGGGCGCCGTCGGGTGCATCGAGGTAGCGCGAGCCGACAATGTCCTCCGGCTGAAGCCCGAGCAGGAACGGCAGGCTCATCAGCGTGCAGGCGACGTCCGCGGTCGGCGGCTTCGCGGCGCCTTGCGGGACGAGCGTCACGCGCCAGCGCGCGGCGGCCGGCGTCAGCAGCGCGACGAGTTCCGGCTGGACTTCGAGCACGACGCGCGCGCAGCGTGCGCGCACCTGCGGCACGAAGCGGACGAACTGCAGCGTGTCGCCGAACCCCTGTTCCGCGCGGATCAGCAGCGTGCGCGACGCAATCGGCTCGCCCTGCCAGCGCGGCAGCGCGCCGAGCGGCGTCGCGCCGGGCGTCTCGTGGCGCGCTTCGTACGCGGGCAGGCCGCGCGTGAAGTCGCGCAGCGTCAGCAGCGTGACCGCACGATGCAGCCGCGCGAGCGTGAGATCGGGCGCGACGCGCAGCGCCTGGTCGAATGCGCGTAGCGCCATCTCGTGCGCGCCGAGCGCGTGATGCGCGTTGCCGAGATTCAGCCACGCGAGCCCGAACGACGGATCGAGCCCGACGGCGCGCTCGTAGTAGGGCAGCGCGTCGCGGTGGCGCGCCTGCGCGCAGAGCGCGTTCGCGAGCCCGAACAGCGCGAGCGGAAACGGCGGGTGCAGTGCGAGCGCGGCTTCGAACGCCGCGGCCGCCTCGGCATGCCGGCCGACCGCATCGAACGTGTTGCCGAGATTGAAATGCGCGGCGACGAACCGCGGCTGCGCGGCGATCGCGGCCTGGAAGTGCGCGATCGCATCGTCGGCGCGACCCATCGCGCTCAGCGCCATCGCGAGGTTGTTGTGCGCGCCCGCATGGCCGGGCCGCAGCTCGAGCGCGCGACCGAACGCGGCGAGCGCGTCGTCGTGGCGGCCGAGCGCGTTCAGCGCGTTGCCGAGATTGTTGTGGATCGATGCGTCGTCGGGCGTGAGCCGCAGCGCACGGCCGAACGCGTCGATCGCATCGTCGTGACGCTGCAGCGCCGCATACGCGTTGCCGAGGTTGTAGTGCGCGAGCGGAAATTCGGGCGCGAGCGTCAGCGCGTTGCGGAAGCGGTCGATCGCTTCGTCGAGCCGGCCCAGCGCTTTCAGCGCGTTGCCGAGATTGAGCTGCAGCGCGGCATCGTCCGGACGCAGCGCGACGGCACGGCCGACGAGATCGGCGGCCTCGGCATGCTGGCCCTGCTGGTGCCGCAGCACGCCGAACAGGTGCAGCGCGTCGGCGTTGGCGGGGTTGGAGGCGAGCGCGTGGCGATAGCCGTGCTCGGCCTCGGCGAGGCGGCCCGCACGATGTGCGGCGTACGCCCGGTCGAATGCGGAATCCATGACGCGAAAAGGGGCGGAAAGCGCGTATTTTCCCACACCGCGCGGCGAGGCCGCGCATCGGCCGGTCGGCATATGGCCCCGTCACGCGGAGCGGCGTAGACTGGCAGGATCGCGTGTCATCGAGGTCTCCATGGCTGACACACTATCCGATATCCCGCCCGTGCTGATCGTCGGCGCGGGGCCGACCGGCCTTGCCGCGGCGATGAGCCTCGCGCGGGCCCGCGTGCCGGTGCGCATCATCGATCGTCTCGCCGCACCCGCGCCGTTTTCGCGTGCGATCGGCATCCAGGCGCGCACGCTCGAACTGCTGGAGCAGCATCGCGCGGTCGAACCGTTTCTCGCGCTCGGCCATCGCGCGCATGCGGCCGAGCTGCATGCCGACGGCCGCGTGATCGCGCGGCTCGATTTCGATCCGCTGCAAACGCGCTATCCGTATCTGATGTTTCTCGACCAGAGCGTCACCGAGCGGCTGCTCGCCGAGCACCTGGCCGGAATGGGCGTGAGCGTCGAACGCGGTACGGCGCTGACCGCGTGCGACACGGGCGCTACGTCGCTCGACGTGACGCTGCGCCGAGCCGACGGCCGCGACGAGTCGTTCGCGCCGTCGTACCTGATCGCCGCCGACGGCGCGCACAGCACGGTCAGGCACCTGCTCGGCCTGGGCTTTGCCGGACATGCGTTCGAACAGACTTTCCTGCTGGCCGATTTCGCGGCGATACCCGACTGGTCCGACGAGGAGATCCACCTGTTCACGACGCCCGCAGGCATCGCGGGCCTGTTTCCGATGGGCGGCGGGCGTTACCGGCTCGTCGCGGACCGGCCGCCCGGCAGCGGGGCAGCGCCCGACGCGGCGACGCCGTCGCTCGACGAATGCGACGCGATCATCCGCGCGCGCGTCGGCGCATCGATCTCGCCAAGCGATCTCGCGTGGTCGTCCTATTTCCATCTCCACAGCCGGATGGTCGACCGGCTGCGTCACGGCCGCGTGTTTTTCGCGGGCGACGCCGCGCACGTTCACAGCCCGGCCGGCGCGCAGGGCATGAACACCGGCATCCAGGAGGCGTTCAACCTCGGCTGGAAGCTCGCGCGCGTGCTGCGCGCAGGCGCGCCCGAGCGGTTGCTCGACACGTATCACGCGGAGCGCCATCCGATCGAGCGAGACGTGTTGCGGCAGACCGGTTTCGTCACGCAGGTGGTCGAAGCCGAGCGCGGCGCGATGAAGCTGCTGCGCGATCACGTCGTGCCGCTGCTGGCGTCGTTCGGGCCGATGCGCGACGCGCTCCGGCGCACGGTCAGCGAGCTCGGCGTGCAGTACCGGAAGAGTCCGCTCACGCTCGAGCGCGTGCTCGACGGCGGTCCGCGCGCGGGCGAGCGCGCACCCGACGCGCTCGTGCACGTGCTCGACGGGCCGCTCGGTCGCGCGCCCGGCACGGCGCGGTTATACGATCTTCACGATCCGGCGAGTTTCACGCTGTTGCTGCTGGAAGAGCCTGCGAATACCGACGCCGGCGAGGTGCCGCCGATCCCGGCCGATGCGCAGGCGCTCGTGCAGGGGCTCGAATGGATCATGCCGGAAGCGGTGCGCGTGTGGCGCGTCGCCGATGCCGAAGGCGACGGCGCCGCGGGGCTCGCGCAGGAATACGGCCGCTCGCGGCCGTCGTTCTATCTGCTGCGGCCGGACGGCTATGTCGCCGCGCGCGGGCGCACGGCGACCGACGCGAACGCGCTGCTGCGCCACTGCGAAAGCTGGTTCGCGGGCATGTCGGTGTCCGCGTAGCCGCGCGCTCAGGCGGGCGCCGCGGCAGGGACGAGCGACGCGCGATGCGCGGCGATCGCGTCGCGCACGATCGGCGCCGCGCGTTGTCCGGCTTCGCTCGACGGATCGTCGAGCGCGGCGAGCAACGCGCGACGCATCCGCGGCTCCCAGAAGCGCCGGATATGCTCGGCGATGCCGGCCAGCGCTTCGTCGCGATCGGGCATCGATTCGAAGAACGCGCCGATCTGGTTGGCCATGTCGATCAGGTGGTCGTGGTCCATGGTTGCCTCACTTGCCCGTCGTCGCGGCGGCCGGCTCGGCGGCGCGGCGCTCGAGCAAATCGAGCTGCTCCGAGTTGAAGCGCGCATACGCTTGTTGCCAGTCGGACGGTTGCGCCACCGGCAGCACCTGCACGGCCGTCACCTTGTATTCCGGGCAGTTCGTCGCCCAGTCGGAGCTGTCCGTCGTGATCACGTTCGCCCCCGATTCGGGGAAGTGGAACGTCGTGTACACGACGCCCGGCTGCATGCGCTCGGACACCAGTGCGCGCAGCACGGTCTGCCCCGCGCGCGATTCGATGCCGACCCAGTCGCCGGTGCGGATCCCGCGATCCTCCGCGTCGTGCGGATGGATCTCGAGGCGATCCTCTTCGTGCCACCGGACGTTTTCGGTCCGGCGCGTCTGCGCGCCGACGTTGTACTGCGACAGGATGCGGCCCGTCGTCAGGATCAACGGATAGCGCTGCGTGACTTTCTCCGGCGTCGGAATGAACTTGGTGATCACGAACCGCCCCTTGCCGCGCACGAACGTGTCGATGTGCATGGTCGGCGTGCCTTCCGGCGCGTGTTCGTTGCACGGCCACTGGATGCTGCCGAGCGCGTCGAGCTTCTCGTACGACACGCCCGAGAAGGTCGGCGTGAGCCGCGCGATCTCGTCCATGATTTCCGACGGATGCGTGTAGTGCATGTCGTAGCCGAGTGCCTGCGACAGCAGCAGCGTGACTTCCCAGTCCGCGTAGCCCGCGAGCGGCGGCATCACCTTGCGCACGCGCGAGATCCGGCGCTCCGCGTTCGTGAACGTGCCGTCCTTTTCGAGGAACGTCGAGCCCGGCAGCAGCACGTGCGCGTATTTCGCGGTTTCGTTCAGGAAGATGTCCTGCACGACGATGCATTCCATCGCCGACAGCGCGGCCGCGACGTGCTGCGTGTTCGGGTCCGACTGGACGATGTCCTCGCCCTGGCAGTAAAGCCCCTTGAAGCTGCCGTCGAGCGCCGCGTCGAACATGTTCGGGATGCGCAGCCCCGGCTCCGGCTGCAGCGTGGCCGACCACGCCTGTTCGAACTGCGTGCGCACGACCGCGTCGCCGATGTGCCGGTAGCCGGGCAGTTCGTGCGGGAACGAGCCCATGTCGCACGAACCCTGCACGTTGTTCTGGCCGCGCAGCGGATTGACGCCGACGCCTTCGCGGCCGACGTTGCCGGTCGCCATCGCGAGGTTCGCGATGCCCATCACCGTCGTCGAACCCTGCGCGTGTTCGGTCACGCCCAGGCCGTAATAGATCGCGGCGTTGCCGCCCGTCGCGTACAGGCGCGCGGCCTCGCGCACCAGCTCGGCCGGCACGCCCGTCACGTCCGCGGTTGCCTCGGGCGAATTGTCCGCCTGCGCGACGAAGGCGCGCCATTGCTCGAACGCGCGCGTGTCGCAGCGCTCGGCGACGAAGGCGTCGGCCACCAGCCCTTCGGTGACGATCACGTGCGCCAGTGCGTTGACGATCGCGACGTTGGTGCCGGGGCGCAACTGCAGATGATGCGTGGCTTTCACGTGCGGGCCGTCGACGACGTCGATGCGGCGCGGGTCGATCACGATCAGCTTCGCGCCTTCGCGCACGCGCCGCTTCAGCCGCGAGCCGAACACCGGATGGCCGTCGGTCGGGTTCGCGCCCATCACGACGATCACGTCGGCCTGGCCGACCGATGCGAACGTCTGCGTGCCGGCCGATTCGCCGAGCGTCGTCTTGAGGCCATAGCCGGTCGGCGAGTGGCACACGCGGGCGCAGGTATCGACGTTGTTGTTGCCGAACGCCGCACGCACGAGCTTCTGCACGAGATAGGTTTCCTCGTTCGTGCAGCGCGACGACGTGATCCCGCCGATCGAATCGCGGCCGTACTTCTGCTGCAGCTTGCGGAATTGCGTCGCCGCGTAGGTGAGGGCTTCGTCCCAGCTCACTTCGCGCCACGGGTCGGTGATCTTCTCGCGGATCATCGGCTTCGTGATGCGGTCCTTGTGCGTCGCATAGCCCCACGCGAAGCGTCCCTTCACGCACGCGTGGCCTTCGTTCGCAAGGCCGTTCTTGTGCGGCGTCATGCGCACGACCTGCGTACCCTTCATCTCGGCCTTGAACGAGCATCCGACGCCGCAGTACGCGCAGGTCGTGACGACCGAGTGCTCGGCCTGCCCGAGCTGCACGACGGATTTCTCCTGCAGCGTGGCCGTCGGGCAGGCGGCGACGCACGCGCCGCACGACACGCATTCCGACGCCATGAACGATTCGTTTTCGCCGGCGGCGACGCGCGATTCGAAGCCGCGCGCGGCGATCGTCAGCGCGAACGTGCCCTGCGTTTCCTCGCACGCGCGTACGCAGCGGTTGCAGACGATGCACTTCGACGGATCGTACGTGAAGTACGGATTCGATTCGTCCTTCGTGTCCTTCAGGTGATTGGCGCCATCGAAGCCGTAGCGCACTTCGCGCAGGCCGACCACGCCTGCCATGTCCTGCAGCTCGCAGTCGCCGTTGGCCGGGCAGGTGAGGCAGTCGAGCGGGTGATCGGAGATATACAGCTCCATCACGTTGCGGCGCAGCGACTGCAGCCGGTCCGACTGCGTGCGCACCTTCATGCCGGCTTCGGCCGGCGTCGTGCACGACGCCGGATAGCCGCGCCGGCCTTCGATCTCGACGAGGCACAGCCGGCACGAGCCGAACGGCTCGAGCGAATCGGTCGCGCACAGCTTCGGGACGTTGACGCCGGCTTCGATCGCCGCGCGCATCACCGATGTGCCGGCCGGCACCGTGACCGGCTGGCCGTCGATTTCGAGCGTGACGTCGGTATCGGCGTACCGTTGCGGCGTGCCGTAGTCGGTCTCGTCGTGCGGATCGCGTGCGCGCGCCTGGGCGGCGCTCTTGCACGCGCATTGGCCCGAGCCGCAGCCGCCTTGGCGGACGTTGTTCGTGTCGAGGGACATGCAGGGCTCCTTCTGGGTCAGGCCGCAGCCTTGACCGGGCCCGACGCGGCATCCTTGCCGGCAGCGAGCCCGAAATCTTCGGGGAAATGGTCGAGCGCGGACAGCACTGGGTACGGCGTCATGCCGCCCATCGCGCACAGCGAACCGGCGAGCATCGTGTCGCACAGGTCGCGCAACAGCGTGATTTGCCGCTCCGACGTGTCGCCGTCGCGGATCCGCGCGATCGTCTCGACGCCGCGCGTCGAACCGATCCGGCACGGCGTGCACTTGCCGCACGATTCGATCGCGCAGAACTTCATCGCGTATTCGGCCAGCTCGGCGAGATTCGACGTGTCGTCGTGCAGCACGATGCCGCCGTGGCCGACCACCGCGCCGATCGCCGTGTACGCCTCGTAGTCGAGCGGCTCGTCCCACTGGTGATCGGGCAGGTAGGTGCCGAGCGGGCCGCCGACCTGCGCGGCGCGGGCCGGCCGACCGCTGGCCGTGCCGCCGCCGAAGTCGAACAGCAGCTCGCGCAGCGTGACGCCGAACGCGAGCTCGACGAGGCCGCCGTGACGGATGTTGCCGGCAAGCTGGAACGGCAGCGTGCCGCGCGAGCGGCCCATCCCGTAGTCGCGATAGAACGCGGCGCCGCGCGCGAAGATCACCGGTGCGGTCGCCAGCGTGATCACGTTGTTGATCACGGTCGGCTGGCCGAACAGGCCGGCGAGCGCGGGCAGCGGCGGCTTCGCGCGCACGACGCCGCGCTTGCCCTCGAGCGATTCGAGCAACGCCGTTTCCTCGCCGCACACGTACGAGCCCGCGCCTTTCGCGACGTGCAGCTCGAACGCATGCGCGGAGCCCAGCACGTGCTCGCCGAGCCAGCCGGCTTCGCGTGCGCGGACGATCGCGGCCTCGAGCGTCGCGATCGCGTGCGGGTATTCGCTGCGCACGTAGATATAGCCGACCGTCGCGCCAGTGGCGACGCCCGCGATGATCATCCCTTCGATCAGGCAGTACGGATCGCATTCCATCAGCAGGCGGTCGGAGAACGTGCCCGAGTCGCCTTCGTCCGCGTTGCAGACGATGTATTTCTGCGCGGCGCGGGCTTGCCGCACGGTACGCCACTTGATGCCGGCCGGGAACGCCGCGCCGCCGCGGCCGCGCAGCCCCGACTCGATCAGCGTTTCGCATGCGGCGTCGCCGTCGAGCGCCAAGGCGTTCTTCAGGCCGGCGAGGCCTTCGTGTTTCAGGTAGTCGTCGATCGACAGCGGATCGGTCAGGCCGATCCGCGCGAACGTGAGCCGCTGCTGGCGTGCCAGATAGGGCAGCGCGTCAACGAGACCGACACCGCTCGGATGCGCGCCGCCATCGAGCCAGTCGGCGTCGAACAGGGCCGGCACGTCGGCGGCCGACAGGTTCGCATAGCCGACGCGGCCCGCGGCCGTCCCGACCTCGACGAGCGGCTCGAGCCACAGCAGCCCGCGCGAGCCGTTGCGGACCAGTTCGATCGCGACGCCGCGCCGTGCGGCTTCGGCCGCGATCGCGGCGGCCAGTGCGTCGGCGCCGAGCGCCAGCGCGGACGAATCGCGCGGAACGTAGATGCGGGTCGTCATGCGGCCTCCGGCGTGTGGGCGACCGCGTCGGTCAGCAGCGCGTCGAACTTCTCCGGCGTGACCTTGGCGTGGAGCACGCCATTGACCGTCATCGACGGCGATTGCGCGCACAGTCCGAGGCAGTAGACCGATTCGAGCGCGACGTCGTCCGGCGTGTGGCCCGCGGCGCCGTCGCCATGCGCGGCGTCGAACCGGCAGCCCGTGCGGGCTTCCGCGTGGGCGGCGAGCGTTTCGCAGCCCATGCTGCGGCACGCTTCGGCGCGGCACATCTGGATCGTCACGCGCGCGGGCGGCGCGGTGCGGAAATGGTGGTAGTAGGTCAGGACGCCGTGCACTTCCGCGCGCGACAGGTTCAGCGCTTTGGCGAGCGGCGCGACGCAGCCCGAAGGCACGTAGCCCGCGTCGTCCTGGATCGCGTGCAGGATCGCGACGAGCGACCGGCCGGCGCGCGCATGGCGCTCGACGAGCGCGTCGGGCGCAGGGGAATTCGGGGACATCGGTTATGCTCCTCCAAAGTCTCATATGCGCTCGGAATTCATATAGTGCGCAGCGTGACTTCGTTCTGATTGATTTTCACCAACGATAAGCGGAAGATTTCGCGGTCGCAATAGGAAATCGGAGTGCATAATTGATTCGGATCGAATGCGACGCGTATCTGACCGTGCGCGACACCGAAGGCCGGTCGGCCAGCCTGTCCGACGTCGCGCCGCTGCTGGAACTCGTGGCCGAGACGGGCAGCATCGCTCAGGCCGCGCAAGCCAAGGGGCTGTCGTACCGGCACGCGTGGGGCATGCTGCGCGCGCTGGAGTCGTGCATCGGCGGCGAGCTGATCGAGACCGCGCGCGGCAAGGGTTCGACGCTGTCGGCGCTCGGGCAGGCGGTCGTCGATGCGCAGCGCCTCGCGCGCGGCCGCCTCGACGGGAACCTGCGCACGCTGGCGGCCGAAGTGGCCAGCGAGCTGAACCGGCGGCTCGCGCAGCGCGACGGCGCCGTGCGCATTCATGCGTCGCACGGGTATGCGGTGGCGACGCTCGTCTCCGCGCTCGTCGATGCGCAGGCGGCCGTCGACATCAAATACCGCGAGAGCGTCGAGGCCGTGCAGGCGCTCGCGCGCGGCGAATGCGACCTCGCCGGCTTCCATTTGCCGCGCGGCGCGTTTCGCGCGCAGTGCGCGCAAATCTACCGGCCGTGGCTCGACGACACGCGCCAGGTGCTGATTCACCTGACGCGCCGCCAGCAGGGATTGTTCGTTCCCCGCGGCAACCCGAAGCAGGTCCGCGGGCTCGCGGATCTGGCACGTAACGACATCCGCTTCGTCAACCGGCAGCCGGGGTCGGGCACGCGCATGCTGCTCGATCTCGCGTTGCGCGCGATCGGCATCGATCCGGAGCGCATCGACGGCTATGCGTCGGCCGAGCTCACGCATTCGGCGATCGCGGCGTTCGTCGCGAGCGGCATGGCCGATCTCGGTTTCGGCGTCGAGCCGGCCGCCCGTCATTTCGGGCTCGACTTCATCCCGGTCGTCGACGAGGACTATTACTTCGCCTGCGAACGCGCGCGGCTCGATGTGCGGCCGCTGGCCGACGTGCTGGCGCTGCTGCGCGATGCACGCTTCGTCGAGCGCGTCGCGCATCTCGACGGCTACGATCCGGCCGCGTGCGGCGCGCTGGAACCCATCGCGACCGGGCTGGCCGGCGGCGACGGCGCGCGCGCGCCGGACGGCAATTCCCGGTAACGCGGCGGCGATCGAATCGCGCTGCAGCAGCGGGTGATTTGCGCTACGCTTGCCGCTCGATCAACGTTCCAACAAGCACGCCGTTCAGGCGTCATCCCGACATGAAATTTTCCGTTCCCTTTGCCGCGGCAGCGTTGACCGCGGGGCTGCTGGTCGTCGCTTCGCCGCTTGCGTTCGCGCAGAATTCCCCGGGTGTGCCCGGCGGCATCCTGAGCGAACAGTTCCGCCTGAACGAACATCCGCAGATGCCGTTCGCGGCGTCGGCGCCGTCGGAGAAATATCAGAGCGGCAAGAAGTCGGCATTGCGCCGCAAGGGTGACCTGGGCGACCCGAACGGCTGCAACCTGAAGTGCCCGATGGATACTCGGTAACGGGCAGGCAGCGTGTCGGCGCCCGAGCGGGGCGCCCCTTCTGCGCCGCGGCCTGATCCACTGACGGACGCTGCGTACGTTCCACCCCGATCTCGCTTGATTCGAGCCCCGCGAAGCCCGTCGCTTCGCGGGGCTCGTGCTTTCTGGCGAGCGTTCATGTAATACGGGATGGACGAAGCGGCCGTTCGCCCGCATGGGCCGCGCCGACAGTGATTCAGGGTTAACCCGTAAATCAGGAAGGATGTCTTCCTCAAACCTGCCTTATTCTTAAGCATCCACCTACATAAACTTCGGTTTGTCGGCGCTGATCAAGGTGTTCACCGCCGAATCAGACAAATCTGGAGGTAGGTCATCATGAAGTCGCTCGTTCAAGCCGTTGTCGTTGCTGCCGCTCTCGTTGCTCCGGTCGTGTCGTTCGCCCAGTCGGGTTCGACGATCACCCGTGCGCAGGTCCGTGCCGAACTGGTTCAACTCCAGCAGGCCGGTTACAACACCGCCCGTGGCGAAGATCCGCATTATCCGGAAGCGATCCAGGCCGCAACGGCGCGTGTCGCGGAGCAGCAGCGCAGTGCGCTCGCACAGGCTCGAGGCGCCGACGCCAGCGGCTACGGTGCGCAGGCGCAGGGCGCATCGGCGTCGGGTTCGCGCGCAATGGGCGTGCGCCCGGCCAGCGCGGAAGAAATGAAGTCGCTGTATCGCGGCAGCTAAGCTGCACATCGCCCGGTACGGGCGGCGCGGGCACGGGCGCGGCGACGCGTCGTGCGCTGCCCGGAGCCTGACCACCGGGCCGGCCGTCGCCCGGCGCAATCGATGATGGCGCGGGCGCGGCACAACATCCGTCACCTCCGGCCGCCGAACACCGGCGGCATTCCGCCCGGCCCGTCCGTGGCTGGGCGCTTTTTCGGAAGGGAAGGCGTGGGGCGTGCGCGTTTCGCCGGCAACAAAAATCTATGGTCAGCCCGATTTTTGCAAGCGAGGTGGTGTTGACCTAAAGTGGACTTGCTCGAATCTATCCGGGGTCGCGGATGGGAAAGATC
>NZ_CADFEH010000031.1:0-87875 GCF_902833155.1 Burkholderia sp. BCC1047
TCCGCCGGCCAGATACTCGTCAACGATGCCTTGTCTGAACTGCTCGTTGTACTTCGTCATGTAAAACACCCCAAAGGTTGGACTAGTGTCCAACTTTTGGGGTGCAGTTCACAACCGGCTGCCCTTTTCCGTTTCCGCGTCGCATCATGACCGGCAGGCGGCGTGCCGCCCGCCGACCGTCATTCGCTATCGCCGTCCTGCTCGTCGAGCGTCTGCTTCGGCGGCGGCGGGCGCTTGCCGATCACGACGTTCACGTCGAACTGCTTGCCCTTGCGTACGACGTGCACCTTGGTCGGCGTGCCCGGCTTGATCTGCGCGACGACGTTCAGCAGCTTCGTCGTGTCGGTGATGTCCTCGCTATTGACGCTCACCAGGATGTCGCCCGGCTTGATGCCGGCCTTGTCGGCCGGGCCGCCTTGCAGCACGCCCGCGACGATCGCGCCCGATTTCTGCTGGAGCCCGAACGACTCGGCGATTTCCGGCGTGACGTCCTGCGGCTCGACGCCGATCCAGCCGCGCGTGACCGAACCCGTCGTGATGATGCTTTCGAGCACCGTGCGGGCGGTCGAAACCGGAATCGCGAAACCGATGCCGAGCGAGCCGCCCGAGCGCGAGTAGATCGCCGTGTTGATGCCGAGCAGATTGCCGTTCACGTCGACCAGCGCGCCGCCGGAGTTGCCGGGGTTGATCGGCGCGTCGGTCTGGATGAAGTTCTCGAACGTATTGATGCCGAGGTGGTTGCGGCCGAGCGCGCTGATGATCCCCATCGTGACCGTCTGGCCGACGCCGAACGGGTTGCCGATCGCGAGCACGACGTCGCCGACGCGCGACTGGTCGGAGCGGCCGAGCGTGATCGTCGGCAGGTTCGTCATGTTGATCTTCAGCACCGCGAGATCGGTTTCGGGATCGCTGCCGATCACCTTCGCGGTGCCCGTTCGGCCGTCGGCGAGCGCGACTTCGATCTGGTCGGCGCCGTCGACGACGTGCTGGTTCGTTAGAATGTAACCTTCAGGGCTCACGATAACGCCCGAGCCGAGGTTGGCGGCCGGCTCGTCCTGCTGCTTGCGGGCGTTGCGGTCGCCGAAGAAGTAGCGGAACAGCGGATCCTTCGCGCGCGGGTCGGGCGGCAGCGAGCCGTCCTTGCTGGAGAACACGTTGACGACGGCCGGCATCGCCTTCTGCGCGGCTTCGGCATACGACGTGGTCGCCGGAGCGCCGCCGATGCCCGGCGCGACCTCGCGCAGCGCGACGATCGGCGTGGCGAGCTGCTTGCCGAGCTGTCCTTGCCGTTGCAGCCATTGCGGCTTGAGCGTCACGACGATGAACATCAGCGCGAGCAGTACGGTCACCGCCTGCGCAAAGAACAGCCAGAAGCGTCTAAGCATCTGAATGGATTAGAGGTTTATATGGATCGGATCGAACTCGAATTGTACTTGAACAATACCCTTGAAACCGCGCGCTTCAAGGACTATTGCCCGAACGGCCTCCAGGTCGAAGGGCGCCGCAAGATCGAGAAGATCGCCACCGGCGTGACGGCGTCGGTCGCGTTCCTCGAAGCCGCGCTCGAATGGGGGGCGGATGCCGTGCTCGTCCATCACGGCTATTTCTGGCGCAACGAGGCGCCGCAGATCACCGGCCGCAAGTATCAGCGGCTGAAGCTGCTGCTCGCGAACGACCTGAACCTGTTCGCGTTCCACCTGCCGCTCGACGCGCATCCCCAGCTCGGCAACAACGCGCAACTCGGCGAAAAGCTCGGCTTGATCGGCGAGCAGCGTTTCGGCGAAGGCGATCTTGGCTGGATGGCGACGCTGCCGATGCCCGTCACGCTCGAGCACTTCGTCGCGAAGGTCGAGCGCACGCTCGGCCGCACGCCGCTCGTGCTCGGCGATCCGGACACGCAGCTGCGCCGCATCGCGTGGTGCACGGGCGCCGCGCAGAGCTATTTCGACGCGGCGGTCGATGCCGGCGCGGACGTGTTCCTGACCGGCGAGGTGTCCGAGTCGACCACGCACGCGGCGGCGGAGAGCGGTGTCGCGTTCGTTGCGGCGGGGCACCATGCGACCGAGCGCTACGGAATCCAGGCGCTGGGGCGCCACTTGTCCGAGGAATTCGATCTCGAGCACCTTTTTATCGATATTCATAATCCGGTCTGAGCGGCGGATTTGCGGCGGTGCATCGAAATTTCTCTATGTGGCATCCGCTTAAAAGCGAAATGATTTAATCGCTCCGATAGTGGGGGATAACCCTTAACTATCAAACACTTCGAAGGGATTTTCATCTCCGGGCCTTGTAAATGGCGACTCCATTCGCGCAAACTAGCGGCGGAATGGAAAGTCGTGACGGAAAATCCAACTCAGAAGTGGGGCGTGTGATGCGAGACAAGGAAGAGAAACGCGTCGACAGCGGCCGCCGTACCTGGCTGATTGCGACATCCGTAGCAGGTGGCGTAGGAGGCGTAGCCACCGTCATACCTTTCGCGGCGTCGCTTGCGCCGTCCGCGAAAGCGAAAGCGGCCGGTGCACCGGTCGAGATCGACATCAGCGGCCTGAAACCCGGCGAAATGGTCACCGTGCCGTGGCGCGGCAAACCCGTCTGGATCCTGAACCGCACCGATTCGATGCTGGCCGACGTGGTCAAGGCCGACAAGGAAGTGGCCGATCCGACCACGAAATCCCCG
The DNA here is from genome assembly GCF_902833155.1 of Burkholderia sp. BCC1047. Lineage (NCBI taxonomy): Bacteria > Pseudomonadati > Pseudomonadota > Betaproteobacteria > Burkholderiales > Burkholderiaceae > Burkholderia > Burkholderia sp. BCC1047. Next base: position 2,678 of record NZ_CADFEH010000031.1, read on the forward strand.
TATTCGATGCCGTTGCCCACGTATTGCGCGAACGAATATCGGGCACGGGCCGATCGCAAGAACATTCTCGTCGTGATGGCCGTGTGTACGCATCTCGGCTGCACGCCTAGCCAACGCTTCACGCCGGGTCCGCAGCCGAACCTGCCGGACGACTGGCCGGGCGGTTTCCTGTGCCCGTGTCACGGTTCGACCTACGACCTCGCCGGTCGCGTGTTCAAGAACAAGCCGGCGCCTCAGAATCTCGACATCCCGCCCTACATGTTCACGTCGGCGACGACCCTCGTGATCGGCAAGGACGAGAAAGGAGAAGCGTGATGGCCGCCGACAACAAGGAAGTCTCCACGACAGGTTTCACCGGCTGGATCGACCAGCGCTTCCCGCTCACGTCCACCTGGAAGAAGCACGTATCCGAGTACTACGCGCCGAAGAACTTCAACTTCTGGTACTTCTTCGGCTCCCTCGCGCTGCTGGTGCTCGTCAACCAGATCGTCACGGGCATCTTCCTGACGATGAACTACAAGCCCGACTCGACGCTCGCGTTCGCGTCGGTCGAGTACATCATGCGCGAGGTGCCGTGGGGCTGGCTGATCCGCTACATGCACTCGACCGGTGCGTCGATGTTCTTCGTGGTCGTCTACCTGCACATGTTCCGCGGGCTGCTGTACGGGTCGTACCGCAAGCCGCGCGAGCTCGTGTGGATCTTCGGCTGCGCGATCTTCCTGTGCCTGATGGCCGAGGCGTTCTTCGGCTACCTGCTGCCGTGGGGCCAGATGTCGTTCTGGGGCGCGCAGGTGATCGTGAACCTGTTCTCGGCGATCCCGTTCGTCGGCCCGGACCTGTCGCTGTGGATTCGCGGCGACTACGTCGTGTCCGACGTCACGCTGAACCGCTTCTTCGCGTTCCACGTGATCGCGATCCCGCTCGTGCTGGTCGGCCTCGTGGTCGCGCACCTGGTCGCGCTGCACGAAGTCGGGTCGAACAACCCGGACGGCATCGAGATCAAGGCGAAGAAGGACGAAAACGGCATTCCGCTCGACGGCATCCCGTTCCACCCGTACTACTCGGTGCACGATTTCCTCGGCGTGTGCGTGTTCCTGATGGTGTTCGCGCTGATCGTGTTCTTCTCGCCGGAGATGGGCGGCTACTTCCTCGAGGCGAACAACTTCGTCCCGGCGAACCCGCTGCAGACGCCGCCGGAGATCGCGCCGGTCTGGTACTTCACCGCGTTCTACGCGATGCTGCGCGCGACCACCGACCCGTTCAAGATCGTGCTGATGATCGTGATCGCGCTGCTCGGCGTGCTCGCGCTGATCCGCGCGCGCGGCAAGTGGAAGATCGGGCTGCCGGTGCTGGCCGCCGCGATCGTCGTGTTCATGTATCTGACCGAGTCGAAGTTCTGGGGCGTCGTCGTGATGGGCTCGGCGGTGATCTCGCTGTTCTTCCTGCCGTGGCTCGACCGCAGCCCGGTGAAGTCGATCCGCTACCGGCCGCTGTTCCACAAGGTGTTCCTCGGGATCTTCGTCGCGGCGTTCCTGACCCTCGCGTTCCTCGGCACGCGGCCGCCGTCGCCCGCGGCGACGCTGATCGCGCAGTTCTGCGCGTTGATCTACTTCGCGTTCTTCCTCGGCATGCCCGTCTGGACGCCGCTTGGCACGTTCAAGCAGCCGCCGGAACGGGTGCGCTTCAAGCCCCATTAACGTGAGCGAGGAGAGAACGACATGAAGAAACTGCTTTCGACACTCGCGCTGATCGGGGCGACCGCCTGTGCGCTGCTGGCGGCGCCGGCCGTGCGGGCGGAAGGTAATTTTCCGCTCGACCGGGCGCCCGATAACACGGAAAATCTCGTTTCGCTTCAGCACGGCGCGCAATTGTTTGTAAACTATTGCCTGAACTGCCACAGCGCGAACCTGATGCGCTACAACCGTCTGACGGATCTGGGCATATCCCAGAAGGAGATCGAAACGAATCTCCTGTTCACGACCGACAAGGTCGGGAACACGATGTCCGTGGCGATGCGGTCCGACGACGCGAAGAACTGGCTCGGCACCACGCCGCCCGACCTGTCGGTCGAGGAGCGTGCGCGCGGCCGCGACTGGCTGTACACGTATCTGCGGAGCTTCTACCGCGACGATACGCGGCCGACCGGCTGGAACAACGCGGTGTTCGAGAACGTCGGCATGCCCCATGTGTTGTGGCAGCTGCAGGGGCAGCGCGTTGCCAAATTCGAAGACAAGACGGACGAGGAGACGGGCGAGAAGGCCCACGTGCTCGTCGGCTTCCAGCAGGTCACGCCGGGCACGCTGTCGTCGCCCGACTACGATGCTGCGGTGGCCGACCTCGTGGCCTATATGACATGGATGTCCGAGCCGGCCCAGCAGACCCGCAAACGCCTCGGCGTGTGGGTGCTGATCTTTCTCGGTGTCCTGACTTTCCTGGCCTGGCGGCTGAATGCCGCGTACTGGAAAGATATCAAGTAAACACGCCTGACCGGCGTGGGGCCGGCGCAAGGCGGAACCCGTGAAAGGGGTTGCGCCGCGTGCCGGCCCTCGGCTTTTTTGAGGAAACGCAAATATGATGGTTCTGTATTCCGGCACAACTTGCCCGTTCTCCCAGCGTTGCCGGCTGGTGCTGTTCGAGAAGGGCATGGACTTCGAAATCCGCGACGTCGACCTGTTCAACAAGCCGGAAGACATTTCGGTGATGAACCCGTACGGTCAGGTGCCGATCCTGGTCGAGCGCGACCTGATCCTGTACGAATCGAACATCATCAACGAGTACATCGACGAGCGCTTCCCGCATCCGCAACTGATGCCGGCCGACCCGGTGCAGCGCGCCCGTGCGCGCCTGTTCCTGCTCAACTTCGAGAAGGAACTGTTCGTCCACGTCAGCACGCTCGAGAACGAGAAGGGCAAGGCGGCGGAGAAGAATCACGAGAAGGCACGCCTCGCGATCCGCGATCGCCTGACGCAGCTCGCGCCGATCTTCGTGAAGAACAAGTACATGCTCGGCGAAGAGTTCTCGATGCTCGACGTCGCGATCGCACCGCTGCTGTGGCGCCTGGATCACTACGGCATCGAGCTGTCGAAGAACGCCGCGCCGCTGATGAAGTACGCCGAACGGATCTTCAGCCGTCCGGCCTACATCGAAGCACTGACGCCGTCCGAAAAGGTCATGCGTCGTTAATGTTGCAATGAAGGCATGACGGAGCGGGTGGCGGCGTGCCGCGCGCCCGCTCCGGGTTCGAGGATTGTGATGCAAGAGATTTCAACGAAGCCTTATCTGCTGCGCGCGTTGTACGAGTGGTGCACCGATAACGGTTACACGCCGCATATCGCGGTGAGGGTCGACAACTCGACGCGCGTGCCGCGTCAGTTCGTGCGTGACGGCGAGATCGTGCTCAACATCAGCTTCGAGGCGACGAGCCAGTTGCAGATGGGCAACGAGTGGATCGAGTTCACGGCCCGGTTCTCCGGGAAGGCGCACAAGATCGAGATTCCGGTGGCCAACGTGCTCGCGATCTACGCGCGCGAGAACGGGCAGGGCATGGCGTTCCAGGTCGATGCGGTTGCGGGCGAGGGGGCGGATTCGGGTGCGTTCGACGATGATGCCGCGCCGGCCGATGACGCGCAGCGCGACGAGTCCGTATCGCCGTTGGCGCCCGTCGCCGACAGCGGCGCGAACGAGGAGCCGTCCGAAGGCGCCGACGAACCGCCGAAAACCGACGGCGACGGCTCGAAAGGCGGCAGCAGACCTCGCCTCAAGATCGTGAAATGAGGTAGAATCTCGCGCTTACGCCGGCTTAGCTCATCTGGTAGAGCAGTTGATTTGTAATCATCAGGTGGCGGGTTCGAGTCCTGCAGCCGGCACCAATAAAATCAAGGGGTTACGTGAATTTCACGTAACCCCTTGTGCTTTCTGGGCGTTGAAAAGTACATTTTCGGTACAGTCAGCTCTCAGAACAGGCACATGGCGACCATCGTCAAGACACCTTCCGGCACGTGGAAGGCAGTCATCCGCAAGATCGGTTGGCCGACTACGGCCAAGACCTTCCGCACCAAACGCGACGCTGAGGATTGGGCGCGCCGGACCGAAGATGAGATGGTTCGGGGTGTCTATCTGTCGCGTGCGCCGTCCGAAAAGCTCACAGTGACGGCCGCGCTGAAGCGGTACATGAAAGAGGTGTCGGCCACCAAGAAGGCGACCACGCAGCGCAGCGAGAGCTTTTCCGCGAAGCACCTCGATGCGTTTTTCGGGAAGTACTCGATGGCGGCCGTCAGTGCCGAGCTCGTTGCCAAGTATCGCGATGAACGCCTCGCGGCCGGCAAATCAAACAACACGGTTCGTCTCGAGCTGGCGATGCTCGGGCATCTCTTCCGGATGGCGATTCAGGAGTGGGGGATTGGGCTGACGTTCAATCCCGTCGCCAACGTTCGCAAGCCGAGCCCCGGTGCCGGCCGGGACCGGCGATTGAGCCGTGACGAACAGCAACGCCTTTTCGCGACGGCCGACGCCCACAGCAACCCGATGCTCGGTTGGATCGTGCGGCTTGCCGTCGAAACCGGTATGCGATCGTCCGAGATCACGGGCTTGTGTCGCTCGCAAGTAGATCTGGATCGACGGGTTGTGACTCTCAGGGATACAAAGAACGGTTCCAGTCGTATGGTCCCGCTGACGCGTGAGGCCGCCGAAGTCCTCCGCGCAGCCCTGGACAATCCGATACGGCCTATTGACACCGATCTTGTGTTCTTCGGCGAGCCAGGGCGTGACGGAAAGCGTAAGCCGTATGTGTTCCAGAAGCTCTGGGCCGGCATCGTTCGCGACCTCGGGATGGCCGACCTGCATTTTCACGATCTACGACATGAGGCAGTCAGTCGGCTTGTAGAAGCAGGCTTGAGCGATCAGGAAGTAGCGTCGATCAGCGGGCACAAGTCAATGCAAATGCTCAAGCGTTACACGCATCTGCGAGCTGAGGATCTGGTGCAGAGGCTCGATAGTCTTCGGCGCGCTTGATTGCATTGAGGTGATTTGCTTCGTTTCGCTCCAAAAACTGCAGTCGCCCATATCGAGTGCGTGTACACGTATCCTTTTGAAAAATTGAATGCGTGTACACGCTCTGGTTACAAAAAGATACGAAATTGATGAGGATATTATCACTGAATCAGTTTCCTGTTCATAATGTATTGATTTAAAGGGATTTTGGGCGTTGCATACAAAAATATGGGACTAAGTTTTGCATCATTAGTGTGGTGTTGTGAGGAATCTGGTTAATCCGTAATCTTCCGTTGAAGACAAAAACATGGAGTTATTCAAGTGACTTCAACGGAAGAAAACATCATCGAGCGTTACGGAGCATTGCTGACTCTTCCTCAAGTGGCGGAGCTATTACATCGCAGTCCTGAGGGACTTCGGGTGACGCTCACGCGAGACAACGATGTGTCTCGAAAACTGCTGCCGGCACGGATCAAGATCGGTCGGCGTGTCCTGTTTAAGACGGCTGCTGTTGCACACCTCTTTGCGGAATAAGGTATGCAAGGGCGCATTGACACGACCTTTATCACCGTCCAGCAAGACCTTTACAGATCGGGCCTTGCTCGGAAACTTGGGTCGGACGCGTTGAACGTGTTGAACGCAATTAAGTCGCATGCCGACTTCAACACCGGGAGGGGCCATCCAGGTGTTCGCCGCCTCATGGCGGTCACGGGTTTGGCATCTGCCACTGTACAAAAGGCGTTGGCACGCCTCGAGGCAGAAAATTTGCTGAAGAAAGTGGGGAAGCTCAGGCAGTCGACTATCTACGTTGCACGTGAGCGCTTCGATGTGGTGTCGGAAAAAGGGACGTGTTCGATCGTCGTCGACTATGTACCCAAGAGTCTTTCCAAGTGGCTTGCACGGATCAAGGCAGCGCTGGAAACCGGCGAGCATGATTCGGACGCATTCGCTCATGTCGAAATCATTCCCGGTGCGGGACTTACGTGGGACTCGAAGACTGGGGAGTTGCGTGCGGCAACCCGTGTTGCCGTTACCCCTCAGGCAGCCGGGCCACCATCTGACAAGCCGCTTTCGCCACTAGCCGCACGCGTTGCGGAGATAGGGGCAAATGCAATGCGAGGCCCGGACAACGCAGCAAGCGGCCCGCCAAGGTGCACCAACACCAAGACGGGCCTGACCACAACCCACCTTCCAAGAGGTGAATCATGGCTAGAACTGAGTGTACCTGCAACTCACAGCAACACGAAGCGGCTAACGTCGCTCGTCTGAGAGGCTTGCTGCACAACATCTCCAGAACACAGGAAGCATTCCAGCTTCTCATCAACTTGAGCAGTTTCGTTGATCCGAGCGATCAAGAAGCGTATTTCACGATGCTTGATCTGCTGTCCCATTCGCTGAAGGACGGCGTGAAGACCTGCATGGTTAATCTGCGCTAGAAGCAAGTTGGCGAAAAAATCTCGAGTCAGAGAATATTTAAGTAGAACTGCTAACGTTAAAACGTTGTGAAGTTATAAAGTTACGACGTCACAACGCTACAACATCACGACGTTAAAACGTTACACGGAGGATGTGAATATGAAGAAGTGCCTCTACGTCCTGGTTGCCTGCGTTTTGGCCGCCTGTGGGCAGGAATATCACACCAAGGCTTGGTATATCCAGCATGACGCGGAGCGAGCCAGTAGATTCAAGGCATGCGAGAACGATCCCGCCCAATACCTGCGGCAAGGTTCAGACTGCCTGAACGCGAAAGAAGCAAACGCGATGGTTACTTTCTACGGCAAGGAAGCGGCGCTTAAAGCAGCCCGCGAGCAATAAGGAGCGAACCATGGCCTTCGATGCGGTAACGCAGATATTCGACTACATGGATGCCGTGACGCTCCAGATCGTCGCCGAAAACGTTAGCCGGATGATTGCATGGGTCACGCCGCTCGCGGCGCTTGGCCTGACCATTATGCTCATCATAGATGGCGTGGCGACGATGCTGCGGCCGAGCGGCGTACCGCTCACGCACCTCGTGGAGAAGTTCCTCAAGTATTACGCGATTGTGGGGATCGCCGGCGCCGGTGGCCTGTATGAAACAACGCTGGCCAGTACGGCCATCCACTTGCCCGATGAACTGGCGTCCAAGCTGCTGATACACGGGGGCCTGGGTGCGAGTAACAGTGCCATAGCAAGCCTGATCGATGGCGCGATCGACCACAGTCTGACCGTCATGCGCACGGTCTTCGCGAATTCGAGCCTACTGACGAGCACCGGGATTGGGGCTTTCATTCTGGGCATTGTGCTCGTGCTTTCCACTCTACTGATCTGCGGCGTGGGCGCTGTCTCGATACTGATTGCGAAATTCCTGCTCGCGCTGTCAGTTTGCTTCGGCCCATTCTTCATCTTCATGTTGCTGGCCCCGCCGCTCGCCAATCTCTTCGGGAACTGGCTCGGTTCGGTCTTGAACTACGTCATCCTCATAGCGATAACGGCGATGAGCTTCGGTGTTTTCATGCACTTCTACGACAGCGCCATCTCGGCCGCGGCCAAGCCGAACCCGGACGCGGCCATCATTGGCCCGATCATCACGGCCGGCCTTGTCACCGTTATGGCACTCGGTTTGTTGAAGGTCTTGCCCGATCTCGCGGCGCGATGGACGAGTGGCGTCAAGACAAATTTCGATCGTTTCCTGCCGCAGCCAAGCTCGTCTCCCGCGGCCTCCAGCGGAGGTGGGGGGAGCTCGTCCGGGGGTAACAACGGGGGCAGTGCAGGGGCGGGCAGCGGATCGAATTCCGGGGCAGGGAGCGCCGGCGGCAACTCATCGAGTAGCAGCGGATACAGCTACGCTCGAGGGTCGCAGGGCAGTGCAAGCGCGGGCAGCGGCTCGATTTCCGGGACCGGTAGCACCGGGGGCAGCTCGTCTAGTGGAGGCGGATACAGCTACGCTCAAGGATCGCAAGGCTCACAAAACAGGGGGACGTAACGATGACCGAGGTATCGGCTGACGCACTTCGAACGGTTGTGATTGCAGGCATGGCTGTTGTGGCCGCGACGGTAATTTTTAGATTCGTGGTCCCGTTCATCGGGAGCAGACGGCGTGGAGAAACCATCGCCGACCACGTCACTCGAGTCGAAAGCGAGCAACGGGAGAAGCGGCTGTTCCAGTCCAATCTGAACACGTCGCCGCGGGAAGCCTTATCGATAAGGCTGGTGAATATTGCGATCGCCCTCACTGTGATGTGGCTGCTGTCGCGCTTCCCAACCAGCTATCTTGTTGTGTACTTCGTCCTGTACGTCGCCGTTGGAATGGGTTTTTGCTGGTGGGCCAAGGTGATCCCGGATGAGAAATTCAACGGCCTGAACTGGAATAGCCGGCTCCAACTGCGCCTCTTCTACGTCTGGCTGTGGCCGATAAACGTTGCCCGCTCGCTCATGCGTTGACTGCACAACGCCGCTTCCGGGCGGCGATTAGTCTCTGATGCGCGGTAGTGCAAGCTGTTTCCGACGCTCAATATTATTCGATCTGTCGTTCGTTCACGTACCGGAAGGACGCCGGCGACGACGACAAAAATCCTGTCCGAGGTGTGCGAAGCTTCGCCAGCTTTACGTGTCACTCCCGCCTTTTCCGATCGATTTCTTGGTTGGCCTCGACTGCCTTTTAGCTCGTCTTTCACGATCCGGTAGTACCGCCGTGAACCAGAAAGCGAACGCGAGACCGACGATCAAGATGCCGCATGAGATTAAGTTTGAGACCGTTCCGTCGTTCATTTTCCCTCCAAATATCAAGCGCTTTGCGGCAACCGTGCGGCTATCCATTCGGCTAACGGCACCCCATCGCTTGCGAGACGAGGAACTGGCGTCAATGACTCGGGAACCTTCAAGTGCTGCACATCGTGTCCGGTTCTGGACCATTCCCCCCGCAGAAAGTCCGCGAGTTTATCCACCTGAGCCTTGATGGAATCGAAGCCGGGAGCCTTGTACATCAGGCGCAAAACCTTAGCGGCCGCGTCGTCCGGTCGGCGGGCTCGAACGGCGATGCGTATCTGATAACGCCACTGCCGCTTTGCTTCCTGCGACATGCACCACGTATAGTGAAATCCACCGCCTTTACTCTTCGATCGGGGGAGTTTGAGTAGTTCATAGCCTTCGACACGTAATCGGCTGCCCTTCCCAAACGCCTCTTTCAGCACTTCGAGTTTGTGTGCGGCGTGCTCGCCTTCCGTGACCAGTAGCCACCAGTGTAGGCCGTTCTGGTCGCCTAGATCAGCGAGAATGAACCGTGCATTACCTTGGCCTTTTGCGCGTCGATATGCGAGCTGATTGCGATTAAGGGAAATCAGATAGCGTTCGGAGAATTTTTCACAGAGAGCGTGTACACGCTCTGTTTTGACGACGCCCGATGTATAGCTGCTATAGCCCTGAATGACTGCATCCATGAGGCGCTGCATGAGCGCCGCACGGTCCGTGATTACGACCATGCTCATGTCCTCTCCGTCAATTGATTCAGCAGCAAGTCCAAGCCTTACTGGGTGAGGCTTTCGGGGTTTTTTAGCCTCTCTACATTCTGGGCTAATTATAAGAGATTCCGCGCGAGGAAATACGCGAGAAATGATGCGCTACCAATAGAGGCGGGTTAGGAACAAGAAAAAGCGGATGTGCTACATTCGCCGCAGATTTCCTGTGAGGATTCTGCATGAGTTCTGCATTCATTCGCGAAGGCGACACGACCAGCCATGGTGGTCGTGTGCTCGCCTGCACGTCGACCAATATCGTTTTCGGTAAGCCGCTCGCGCTCGAGGGCGACATGGTGTCGTGTCCGAAGTGTGGCGGCGTCTATCCTATTGTTGGCGTCCGAGTGCGCAGCATGACATTCGGCGGCCGAGCCGTAGCGACAGACGGCGACAAGACAGCCTGCGGCGCGACGCTAATCGCGTCACAAGGCATGGCGACGGTGGAGCCGACGTCTGGCGCAGGCGGGTCGGTCGGCGCAGGCAAAAGCGTTGTCTCGCAGACCGTCGCGCAAGACGACGGCGCATATCGCGGGCGCTTCCAACTCGTCGACGACCAGTCGCGCGAACCCCTCGCGAATCACCCATACACCGTTACGTCTGCCGACGGCCAAACGATCCGAGGCACAACGGATGCGAGCGGCCATACCGACTGGCTGAGCAGCCACCAGGCGTCGTCGCTGACCTTCGAACATGTCCCGGCGAGCGATCAATGACGAATTCGGCATCGGGCAACATGGGGGCCGGCCAGGGGAAAACCACGCAGGTCGGGATGACCAAGGGCAACTTATCCTCGGAAGACCGCGCGGTGCTCTGCGACGCTCTATGTCGCTGCAAATCGATAGGCGTCTACAGCCGTGATGCGAAGATCCTCCGCCAATCGTGCGTCGCACAGCGATTGCGAGCAAAGAACCTCGCCTCGAAGGTATTGACCGGCGAAACGACGCCGTACCTGCCGGAAGTCTCGTACGACATGCGGAATGAGCCCCCGACGCCCATCATGCGCGCATCGGACCCGTCAACCCCGCATCCGTGGCTTCCGGCGTGGATTCAGAAATACTGGCCGGGCGGCATGGATGCATACAAGCAAGAGGACAAAACCTGGTTCCGACGGCCCGACGTCGTGATCGTGAACGATCCGTCCAAGCCTCCTGTACAGTCGAACATTAGGAAGGTGGTGGAAATGAAGTTCCCGCCCGACGAGTTTTCGAAGACGCAGGAGGCCGCGTACATGGACATCGCCGGCGACGAATCGAAATACTCCGGCATCACGCCGGATGATTGCGGTTGCGGTGACGCCGATGAGCAATCTCAGCGATCGACTGCAAAGCAGACTCAAACGGACCTTGAGAGCATCCTTGGCGGCGGCTCCAATGCACGCTCGGGCAGTCTGTTCCCGCCGCTCATCCCCCCGGCGCTGCCGCCGACTCCGTTTCCCTTTTAAGCATCATGCCAATGACGAAGGACGAACTGATCGCGTGGGCCAACGACCCGAACCGAGCGGGCACGCTTCCGTTCGGCGCATTCGAGCCGAAGCACCAGCGGGCGATCGTAGGCGCGGCCCTCGCCGTGCGTGCCGTTATCTACTTCAAGGGCGGCCACACGCCGGCCAAACGCAAGGCGCTTAGCGCCTGCTTCCAGCGGTACAACGATGCGCTGCTGACTTATCAGCGCGCGGCCGAAAAGGCCGCCGGCCGCGACCCGTCCAAAGGCTCTCCGCTGCGATGGCTGTACCAAGATGGCAAGCAGCCGGTTGAGTTCGAAAAGGGGCCTTCGTTCGCTTCCTTGGCGACGAGCATCCCGGCTGATGCTCCGTTCGTACTGGCCCTCTCTAACGCGGGGGACAAACAAGAGGCCGGCACGATGGAATTTTCGACTTTCTGTCTCGAGGACTGGCAGGCGTCGATGAACCGAGGCATCGACGTTGCGACGTTCTCTGTCCCGCAAGCCTTCCTGACGCTCTGTCCGGACGTGTTCCAAGCGCTCTTCGCGCAAGCCGTCGACGAGCTTGACGTGGTGCACGGGCACGCGGGATATGCCGCGAACCTGTCGCTGTTGCAGCGGGCCCCGAATGAGGCGTCGGAATATTTTTGGGCGCGGAAATTCGGCCCCGGTCTGGACGTCGGCGACCCGATGCGTCGGAACCTCCGCCGGCTCACCGATCACATCAAGACGGTGGACTGGTTGACGGCAATCAATGCCGATCTCGTGCGGGAATTGGGGGGCGTAGACAAACTGGGCCTGCCACCGGACTGGTTCCGCAAGCAGCGCTACGACGACGGCGGCCTGATCATTCAGGCCGGCGTTGCGCCGCAGACGGGTATTGCTGGCGAGCCAGGCCATCCTCCTGAGCCCCCGCCTGCGTATGTGCTGCTGAACAGCGCTCTGCGTCCGATCATTGCTGATGCGCTCGGCACGTTACAAACCGGCACGGCGACTAGCACCGCTCCCCTGCTGAACACGCAGGTTGCGACCGAGGCTTGGCTTCGTCGGCTTGATGTCGAGCCGGACCGTATCAACGCATATTGGGTCGAACTGCACAAGACACCCAAACTCCCGGCAGCCGGGACGTAGCGGTGACTAGCATCGGCCATCTGCTAGAACGCTGATGCCCCTTTGGTGCGAGGTCCACCCGCGCCCGCCCGTGGATGGCTGCGCTGCCCACACCGCGAGGGTGTGGACAGTCCCGGCCTTCGCGGCCGGGATACCGCACCCGCCCACCGGCTCCCCGCGATGGGGCCCTTCGGGCCTGACGCGCCGCTGCGCGGCTTGCCCAAGTGAGATAAAAAGACCTCAATCCAACGCTACGGCGCGCGTTCGCCAAAAATCGGTGCGGTGAGCCGCTGAAGGTGCAGGGGTTGGTTGCGCTTGGGCGATGCGTCGGATCGGCACTGAGGGCCGGATTTCAAGCCGCAGGCCCATCCAATCTCAGGTCGCCCATTTTTGTAGACAAATATGCCTAGGTGGACCCCGGGCCGATCGGCCGGTGGCCCTCACAGGGGCCGGGTTGAGCAATCGGGACGGCTGTAGGACGGCCCGAGCGCGATCTATCCCGGTCTTAGCCGGTGGCGGGGCTTGCCCCGTCAGCGGCTTAGACCAAGGCTCCACGGGCCCGGGGGAACAATTGGGTGCTGAGGGGGCATCAAGGCGCGTAATACGATGAATTCTGGTTTTCGGGACGCTTGCGGGGCAAAAATTGGACCTCAAAAGACAACGGCTGTCGGTTGAAAGACAGTAAATGTCCAATTTTTGTCTTTGCGCTGGCTATGAGCCCTATTGGGGCACGCACACCGCCCGGTGGGGTTATCGCTGATCCGCCCGCGCGGGTTGCTCGTCGGTTTCGGCGCATTGTGCGCGGCAGGCTCCGTTCGAGGAAGTATCAACAGCCCGCGCGGTATTGTTCTCAATCGTTAACTTCGTTCTGTATCACGAGGCGATACAGAACTAGGGTGTATCACGCGATGACACAGAACTAGCCTGTATCACCGCGTGATACACCGCCTATTTTTTGAGCAGCGCTGCACTGGACTCAATCGGGTGAAGTGAGTCTAAGTGCGGCGGGGGCAGGAAAGGCTCGCATTGGAAAGCGCCATATGGGGCCTGTATCAGAGTGTTATCGGTACGTGGACCGTAATGCTATGATGATTTTGGGGAAAACAAAGTTATTCGGAAGCATGGGGGCGCGATACGGCAGACGTGCCAAGGAGCGGCTGACAGGAAATCGCGAGAGCTGTTGTTGGACCAACGTGGGGAACGTTGCAGGTAGTGAGGGCTCACCACGCTATAAACTAGTGCGCCTATAAAAGACCGGAAATCAAAATTAAGAGGGAAGCGATGAGACTAGAATCTGTTTCAATCAGAAATTTCCGCTGTTATCGCGAGGAGGTCACGGTGCCTATCGGTGACCTGACAACCTTTGTCGGGAAAAACGATATCGGGAAATCATCAATTCTTGAGGCATTGGAAATCTTCTTCAATAACGACACAGTCAAGATTGAGCAGGGCGATGCTAATATTTACAGCGGTGATGGTCAAGTTTCGATTGCTTGTGAATTCTCCGATCTTCCTCCGGCGCTGAGTCTTGATGCGGGAGCCGAAACTAGTCTCGCGGCGGAATATCTGCTTTCTGATAAAGGCACGCTAAAAATCAAAAAAGTTTTCGATTGCAGTAAGAAAACCCCGTCTGCGGAAGTTTTCATCTTGGCGAATCATCCAACTGCTCTCGGCGTGTCGGACCTTCTGGAGCAAAAGGAAAAGGATCTGCAAAAACTCATCAAAGAGCAAAAGATCGATGTTGCGCTTAAGGGAAATCCGGGCATGCGGCAGGCACTTTGGGCTGCAGCAAAGGATTTAGAGCTGAAAGAAGTCGAACTTTCTGTTACTAAACCAAAAGAAGATAGCAAGCGGATTTGGGACCAGCTTGAGAGTTACCTTCCGATGTTTGCGTTGTTTCAGAGCGACCGGAGCAGCAGGGATTCTGATGGAGAAGTGCAAAACCCGATGAAGGCGGCGGTGGCTGCTGCCATTGCGGAGGTACAGGATGACATCGGCCGAATTCAAGAAAAGGTAAGAGAAAAGGCCGAATTAATCGCGAAAAATACCCATGAGGCTCTGAAAACAATTGACCCCAGTTTGGCTAAAGAGTTGACGCCGCAATTTTTGCCGCCGACTGCAGCCAAGTGGACGGGGTTGTTTTCGGTGGGATTGGACACGGACGACGGTATTCCCCTGAACAAGCGTGGCAGCGGAGTCCGTCGCCTTGTTCTGGTCAGCTTTTTCAAGGCGGAAGCGGAGCGACGCCTGAAAACCGGCGCGAGTCGGAGCATCATTTACGCAATCGAGGAGCCAGAAACCGCCCAGCATCCGAACAATCAGCGTGTTCTAATCGAGTCGTTTAAGGCATTGTCTTCGGAGTTCGGGTGTCAGGTATTGCTCACGACGCACAGTCCCGGTTTTGCGTCGGATTTGCCTACCGCAAGTATTAGATTCGTGACGCGTGATGAAAAGCGCAATCCTGTGGTGCAGGAGGGGGCTGACGTCTTTGGGCAGGTGGCCGAAACGCTTGGCGTAGTGCCCGATAGCCGAGTCAAGGTTCTTCTCTGTGTTGAAGGGCCAACCGATGTGGTCGCGCTCAAATCTCTTAGTCGGGCGCTTCATGCGGCCGATGAGACTGTGCCAGATCTGGCCAGTGACGAGCGCGTTGCCTTCGTATTGCTCGGCGGGTCAACGCTCAAGCACTGGGTCGCAGAGCACTACCTGCGCTCGCTCAATCGTCCCGAAGTCCACATTTATGACCGAGATGTTCCCCAGTATGCGCAATCGGTTGCTGAGGTGAACCTGCGGACGGACGGTTCATGGGCGACGCAGACGATGAAGTATGAGATCGAATGCTATCTGCATGCAGATGCTATTAGAGATGCCTTCGGCGTCGACGTCATCGTCGTTGACGAGCCCGGAGCAGACGGAAAGGCTGTTCCAAAACTATTCGCCGAAGCCTATTCCGCACAGCAGAAATTTGACGGTGTGATGAAAGATGGGGCGGCAAAGTTGCGCCTTGCCGATAGGGCGTTTCCGCTGATGACAGCGGAACGTCTGGTTGCGCGCGATCCTGCTGGCGAGGTGCAAGGTTGGTTCCGCCGGATCGGTGAGATGTTGTAAGCGGTCGTCGTGGTGTGCCGGGGGGGAGTGTGGTATCCCTTCCGGTCGGGAGGACGGGACAATCCGTCCCCTTGCCGTATAGGCGACTCCCACCAACAGGGGATTGCGAGGGGGCCGAGCCGGAGGCCACATCGGGCAGCGCGATGGTGCTGTGGATTGCTGTTCGTAACGCGAGTCAGAGTCCTGTCCGCGCGAAGTTGCAGCGATCGGTTAGCCGTCGTGTCCAGTGTCTGATCAGGCCGCAGCAGCCTGTTCAAATACGATAAGATTGCGGGATGGAACAACGTATAGCCGCTATCGCACCCGCTGCCGAGTCAACGCAGCATGAACAGGATCCCGTGGTGCAGGTGCATCACGGCGACGCGTTCGATCTGTTCGAGACCCTTCCCAAGGCTTCTGTTGACTTGATCATCACATCCCCGCCGTACTGGGGGCATCGCGACTATGGCCTGTCTCATAACTGGGACTACTTCAACGATATTCCCACAGTTCGGAAGATTGGTGCCGTCAGCCCAGGCTACCACTGGTATAGAAGCCGAGGTGGTCTGCTGGGCTTGGAACCGTACCCTGAGTGGTTCGTGCAGCACTTGGCCGAAATTCTGGACAAGGCTAGATCCGGGTTGAAGGGTAGCGGCTCGATGTGGGTAAATATCGGCGACACCTATTTCGCGCGGTGGGCCAGCATTCGCGAGCAGGGTCGTCAAGGCTTAGGTTCCGAGGAGCGACATCGACGCAAGACTCCGTTGGGCGGTTTCCGTCAGGAGAAGAATCTACTTCTCATTCCGGCCCGCTTCGCGATTGCTATGCAGGAGAGGGGGTGGATTCTTCGCAACGACGTGATCTGGCATAAGCCAAATGCAGTACCTCGCCCAGAAGGTGATCGACTGCGGTCTGTGCATGAACACTTTTTCCACTTTGTGAAGAAGCCAACTTCCGGCCGACCAGCTTACTACTACGATATTGCTCAAGCTGAGCCTCGTGCTGGCGACGTAGTTACAGTGAACGTTGCGCCGGGCGAGGGGGGGCATAGTGCGACTTTTCCTCATGATCTGATCGAACCACGGATCCTGACATCTTGCCCACCCGGCGGTGTCGTGTTGGATCCATTCTCGGGTACCGGCCGAGCACTCGAAGTAGCGCTGAAGCATGGTCGAAAAGCCGTTGGTTTCGACGCTCAAAGCGTCTTCGTCAAACTTCAACAAAAAAAACTCAATGGCAAAAAACAAGCCGCGCGGAAACTACGTCAGTGAATGGTTCGGACAGCGTATATATCCCGATGTCCGGTTGGACATCGGGGGAGTAACTGGTGTTGGCGCGAACAAGTGCCCATTTCTCAGCGATGTTCTTCATCATCCAGCCAACTGCGTTAAAAACGAAAACAGCAAAGGCGTTTGTACAATCAGTAGTTCAAGCAACGGAGCTCGTCAAGATTGGCTTGTCTGTCCGTACCGGGTCATTAGCTCATCGATAGTTTCACGCGGCTGTCAGCTGATATTTAATCTTCCGCATGCCGTCGAACCGATTCCTGTATCTATTCTCGGCGACGCCGCGGAACTCGACAGGCTTACAGATGAAATCCGCGCAAATGGAGCGGGTTATGTCTTCTTCCAAGACAAACTCGGCGGCGAAGTTTCTGTGATTGGAACGAACCGATCACCAGAGCTTTCGTTTGACGTCACCATTGTCGAAATTTGTCCGACCGAAAACGGAGGCTTTGACGTCTCGCGCTATGGTGTTCTCGAAATTCAAACGATGGACTACCATGGGTCGTACAAGCACGCGGTTTCCAATCTCCGCGATGGCCTTAGGCTCCATCCGGAATCTTTTGCTGACGCGCTGAGGAGTAATCTGGAGCACTGGTCAGGTGAAAATGTTGAGGGCCCCAACATAGCCAACGTGTTCAAGCGGACGTTCTATCAGATGCTGCTTAAGTTCCGCTTGGCCGGTGATGGATCAGCTGCTGCGGGTACAGTGCTAGCGATTCCCGAGTCCGTATGGGACAGCTGGCAACCATTTTTGGGAGCGCCAGAGCTAGAGGACGAGTCTCCCGGCATAAAGCGACTGCGAGTTAATCCTGGTGCGCCGGATGAGCCTAAGCTGAACGCCTATATCTGTGTCTTCGATCTAGACGCAAAGAAACCGCAGTCGATTTCACCGGTAGTGATCCGGCACTTCATTCGTGTGTCGCCAGAAAGAATGACTCATCATGCATTCACTGAGGTTCCGATGCATATGCTTCAATCGATTCAGGGAGAGCAGTCGGTGATATCTACCATCCGGACGCGGCTTGGTAAGTGGTGGCCTGCGTTCAAAACGACAGGGACGGGGAGACGTCGGCGTCCTTCATCGGGCGGGGTGAGAAAATGAGGAGCGGACGATGGTAGGGGGCGACTGTCCCGCCATGCGTCCGGTGCAATAGTGGTACACGGACAAGTTTTTCTAGAAATCGCTCAGTTACGCTAAGTTGCTGAATACAAAGTACTTTGTATTGCGCTGCGTTACGGCTACTTTTCCTTGTATATCAATAACTTATTGATTTGCAAGGAAATTTGTAATCATCAGGTGGCGGGTTCGAGTCCTGCAGCCGGCACCATATCTGACAAGGGGTTACGCGATGTTTGCGTAGCCCCTTCGCGTTTCCAATACCCCCCTCACGTTTCCAATGCGCGTCAGCGAGACGGTTTAACCGGCCGTGCGCCTCGCACGTAACGCGCCGTCATGCCCGGTCCACTGTGACCCGCCAAGCGCTGTCCGGCCTCCAATCCTTCGTCGATCGTCTTGTGCGTCACGCCGCGCGCGCGGAGATCGCGGAACTGAAACTTCGCCTTGTCGATACCGGCCCGCTCGCGTGCCTTGTCGAAGCGCGACCGCAGCTTGCCCTTGGTGAGCGGATAGCCTTCCTCGTCGCGCAGCAGATAGGGAGAGACGTCGACCTTCGAACCACGCCAGGCCAGCAAGCGTTCGATCAGTGCCGCGAGATCGCCTGTGATTTGTACCGTAACGAATGCGCCCGTCTTCTGCGTGCGGAAGATGAGGTTGCCGCGCACGATGTTGGAGCGCTGCACGCGCAGGACGTCCGAAGGGCGTTGTGCGCAGAGATCGGCCAGTTCCATCGCGTTGCGTAGCGGCTGGTCGGCCACCGTGTAGACGGCTGCATATAGCTCGTCATCGATGAGGATGGCCTGGCGCCCTGTCTCTTTCTTGCCGCGCACGCCGGCGCACGGGTTCGCGATCGTCATCATGCCCCACAGCCGCCCGCAGTTCAGGACCAGCGACAGCACGGCCTTCGTGCGGTTCGCTGTCACGACGCCGCGTTTCTCTGCCGTCGCGCGCCAGATCGTGGCGACGTCGGCCGGCGTGAGCGTGTCGAGCTCGCGATCGCCGATGACGCCAGCGAGCCTGGAGAGGAACAGGTCGTACATGCGTTGCGTCGCCGCAGACTTCTGCGGCAGCTCGCGTGTGCGGTAGGCCTGCTCGAGCAAGGCGAACGTGTGCCGCGTCGTTTCCGACGACGGCGCACGCGCACCTTCTAACTCGGCCCAACGTTGGAGTGCGACGACGCGATCAGTGCCGAGCGGCTCAAGAATGCGCCGCCCGTCCACCTCGCCGTGATCGTAGTAGTAGCGCAGCGAGCCGTCCGCGTTCTTGCGCGAACGGAAGCGCGGAATTGCACCTGGAGTTTGTGCTTTGCCAGCCATCACACTGCGCCGAGATTCAGCGCCGTGAGACCGGCGGCCTGCGGTGCACGCACTTGTTTAGATTCGACGATTCCCATTTGCTTGTCGTGGTAAGCGCGTGCGACCAACACGCGGCCGTGCACGTCGACGACGTGCGGCCAACCCTGTCGAGCGAGCCACAGGATTTGGCGCGCGCGTTGCGGCGTGCCGGTCAGTTCGCGCAGTTCTTGTCGGCCGAGATACGCGCCGGTGCCGCGCTGCGAGCCGCGACGTGAATATTCTTGCATGGTGATTTTCAACGCGTAAAGAGGGGACACGCAGAACAACTAGTGGACTCGTGGCTAACGCGAATTTCGACGGTAAGTCGTTGATTCGTAATGGTTGTGTATGCCACTAGTTGCCATGAAAAACCCGTGGCACCCCCTTCCAACTCATGGCCTAAAAAATAGGCAGCGTCCGCGACTCGTGGCAAAACGCGCGCGACTCGTGGCATGGCTTTTCGGTCAATTTCCGCCCCTTCTACGTATTCTTTCTTCTTCTTTTTCAATGAATTAGAGAGAAGAGAAAAAGGGACGGCGGCGGCCGGCGCAAAAACCGGACTAGTGGCAAAAACGGCCCGACTAGTGGCAAATACGGGGCGACACGTGGCGGCACTCTTTTCAACAATCAAAGACTTACGAGCGGACATCCCCGAAAACCACGATTCGCGTGCGTTGCCTGCCCGTTCCCTGTGGAAAAACCGGTCCGGGCGCCCCCTCTCCCTCAAGGCTCGCGTAGTTGCCCGGCCGTTTCGACTCGCGGGGGGTACGGGGGGAAGCGGACAGTACGGCGGCCGCGTGACGACGTGCGCCGATTGCTGCGTGCATCGACGCACGCACCGGAAACCCGAGTACAGGGCCGCTACGCGGCCGGAAAGAGTGACGGAAGGGGTACGGCCGCACGGCGGCCGCATTGGCTGTGAGCGGATCATGCGCGGCCCCGCTGCTCGGTCGCATCGGTCGCGAGGTCTTCGCGAATCGATACGTGCAGCCCAAAGCCGGCAAGGCGGTCGAGCGAAATCGGCGTCAGGTACGGCACGCGTCGGGTGTAGATGCGCCGCTCGACTTCCTTCTCACCGACCACGACGCCGGCGTGCTTGAGCTGCGCCTTGAACACGCGATCGGATTTCACCGGCAGGCCGTTCCATTTGTCGCGCAGTGCGCTCGTGTGGGCGATGTGGTCCATCACGTGGCCGGTGCGCAGCAGCAGGCAGAACTCGCCGTCGACGGTATCGAACGTGAACGGGTGCTTGTAGTTGCCGCCGTCGATCTCCGAGAGCACGGTTTCCATGATCCAGACCCACGGCTCGCGATCGGCGCTCGTCTCGGCAACGTGACCGTTCATTTCGGTGAGCAGGTCGCGCGGGAAGTCCCCTTCGCTCGGGTCCATGCCGGCGAACTCGCACAGGTAGCGCCAGGCGAGCGCGACGGCCGCATAGTTGCCGGCCATCCGCTTCGCGCCGTCGTCCTCGCCGCTCGCGCGGCAGTTGGCCAGCGCCTTGTCGCGCAGCGTCGCGTACTGGTCGGACACGGCGCGCTTGTCCAGGCCGGCGAGGAATTCGAGCCACTGCCGCACCGGGAAGCGCGGCAGGTCGTCGGGCATCAGCGGGCCGCGCTTGCCGGTCAGCGTCGTGCGCACGAGCTTGCCGAGCAGGCTGCGCACAGGCACGTCTTCGCCGGCCAGCATCACGGGCGCGCACAACAGGTATTCCGTCATGTCGGTGCCGCGACGTGTCACGGTGTACTGGTAGTTCTCCTGCAGCAGGCCGACGGCCTTGTCGATCACGTCCTGCCGGCGCGCGGACAGCTCTTCCCATCCGACCGGATGGCTCGTGTGGCTGATGCTGGTCAGCAGGCGGAACTCGGTCTGCAGCGACTGCCCGGAAAACATCGTGAACGCGAGCGAGCGCTCGAGGCGCTTGATGAGCGTCGACTTGCCGGCGCCCTTGTTCGCCTGGATCGTGATGTGCGGCCAGAAGCCGAGCAAGGCCTTCAGGTGGCCGCCGAGCGCCCACACGAGCGGAATCGTCGCGGCGTTCTGCTTGAACGTAGCCTGGTATGCCGCGATGACGCGGCGCGCGTCGCTGGCCGGGCCGCTCGGGAAAGAGAGGTTGTGATACGGGCACTGCTTGTCGGCTTCGGTGAAGTAGCAGTCCGGTCCCTCGTTGACGATCAGACGGCCATCGCGCCAGGCGAGCCCGACGAAGTTCGCCGCCTGACGCGCGCCGAGGTCGGCGCCGCGCTCAAGGATGTTGACCATGCGCTTGAACGGCGCCGGCGACCAGATCGGGCCGAACTTGCCCCACTGGTCGACGTTGTGCAGTTGGTCGTCGAGCATGACGCGGCGCACGAGCTGCGCGCCGTGGCGCGGCGCCTGGACCGACACGGCGAAATAGACGGTGGGCGCCTGGTCGGCGTCGCCCGTCATCGTCGACGTAGCGCTTGCGACGGACACGCGGCTGATGCCGGCAATGCGGAAGCCGCACAGGTCCGTCATGACGGGCGTCTCGACGCCGCTTTCCTCGTTCTTGTCCATCTTCGTGATGTAGCTCGTGAAGTCCGGCCGGACACGGAAACGCCAGTACTGCGCGAAGTCGTGCGACGGCAGGAAGATGCGCGGCCGGCCGCGACGCGTGGTGTCGCCGGCGAGGCCGGCGATGAGCCACGGCTCGAGCTGGTCGAGTGCGCGCTGCAGATCGGCCGGGCCGCGCAGTTGTAGGTAGTCGTTCACGTCGTTGATCGGCTTGACGGCCTTCTCGCCGTCCGCGAGGTCGGCGAACCAATTCGCCTGGTCGACGAGCACGGCGCTGATGTTCAGCGCCGTGAGCCGTTCATAGAGCGCCCAGGCAGCTTCCGGCCCAGGCCGGCGGCCGGCGCGCGGGTGGCCGTCCGCGAACGGCTCGTCGTTGTCCAGGCAGATCACGACCTGCTTGCCACGCAGGAACGTGAAGTCGATGCCGTCGACGTTCGCCAGGCCGCGCAGCGCGAGCGCAGCGGCGCCAGGCACCGAGCAGGTGTCGATCGACAGCGCGTTGATCGCGCTTTCCACGATGAACACACGCTTCGCCTTGTCGAGCCGGCGAGGATCGGCGGTCCAGCCGTAGCCGGCTTTGTCGCCCTGGGTCTGCGTCTTGACTCCGCCGTTCAGCGCCGGATCGACATAGCGCATGTCGACGGCGACGACGCGGCCGTCGCCCGGTGCGCGCACGATGAACGCGGCTGCCGGGCCGGCGTGACCCACTTCGCCGGCCGCGACCTTCGAGCTGGTCCACGTGTTGAAGCCGAGCGAGCGCGCGGCGATCGCCGCGTCGATCGCGCCGGCGGAAATGCCACGGCCGACGAGGTAATCGCGCACCTGGTCGCGCTCGGCGAAGCACCGATCGGCGATGTACTCGACGGTCGTTTTCTCGCGGCGCTCGGCCGGCGCCTGGCGGTCGAGCGGGATGCCGTACGCGTCGTGCAGGTAGCGCACCGCGTCGGCGACCGTGCCGCCGCGCGTGTGAATGACCAGGTCGATACACGAGCCGCCGACGTCGGCGCTATGGTCGCGCCAGCCGGTGCCGTGCTTCGGGTGGTTCACGTAGATCGACAGGGACGGGCTCTTGTCGTCGTGCTGCGGCGAGTGGTACAGCGCGCGGTCACCGCCGCGACCGCGCTTCAAGCCGAGGCGATCGGCGAGGTCGTGCAGGTCGATGCGTTGTTTCAGTTCGTCAATCGAGGCCATCGTTATTGCTGTTGGTGCAGGGAGAGGGCGGCAGGGTTGCCGGGTGTCGAGGGGCTGTCGACGAGCGCGCGCAGCGCTCCGGCCGAAGCCGGGAAGGCAAGCGCGAGGCGATCGCCGAGGACGCTGACGAACAGCGCGAGCACCGCGACGCGCTGCAGGCCGCCGGGTTCATGGTCGAAGCGAAGAACGTCGGCGGCCGCCGCGATGGAAGCCGCGAGCGCGGCGTCGTGAGGGGTAGTTGTGTGCGTCATGCTGCTGCGCCTCCGAGGATGTCGTGATGGTTCTGTTGCAGGCGTTGAACGGCGTGCTGCAGCTCGTAGCGCGAGGTGATCGCCTGGTCGAGCATGGTGCGCAGGCGCTTGCGGTTGCGTTCGAGATTCGACGTCGCGTTCGCGAGGGCTGCGGTACGCGTCGCGCCGTGGCCGATGCGGATGCCCGATATCAGGTGCGTGACGACACACTTTTCGGGGTGGCCGTCGTGCAGGTGCGACTCGGTGTGAATGCCGAACGTGGCGCCGGCGTCGTTCGGGATAGCGACGTGATCGCCTGCGACAGTGCGCAGGCCGGCCGAAGTCAGCAGCTCGTAACGAATGGTGGGCTCGTTCGTCATCGTGTCAGCCCCGCGGCGGAACGGCCCAGGCCAGCGCTGCGACCAGGGCGATCATTGCGACGACGCCGATCACAAAAGCGATCGGCCGGGCGAGCCGAACGTCGAACAGGCGCAGCACGTCGGCGGCCAGGTAGTAGACGCCGGTGAGGGAAAGGGAAAGCATCAGCAGCACGCCGATGCTGAAGACGTAGGGCTTCATGGTGTGGTTCCAGGTGAGTGTGCCGGCGGCCGGCGCGGAAAGATCAGTCGAAGTCGTTCGCGGCGCGGCGCTTCCCGTCGATGGCCGGCAACTCGGGCGCGGGTTCTCGATCGCGCCATACGTTCGCCGTACATTCGAAGGCGTGGCGGGCGGCCGGACATAGGGCATCGAAATTCCCGACCATGCGCAGGCGGCGCCACATCGCGCGCAGGTCGAGTTCGGTGAGGGGCGCGCGCATTGCGTCAGTGCATCCAGTCGAGCACCGGCGTGCCGCGCGCTAGGTCCCACGACACGACGAAGCCCAAGGCACGGGCGTACGCGACGAACACATCGGCGCGGACGTCGGCAGCGGAGATCTTCGTGAGGTAGGCGACGCGCTCGTCGTAGGACAGCGATTGGGCGAGTGCGGCGATCGGTGCGGGGATCAGCGTCTGCATACGGCCTCCAAGAAATTTCAGGCAAAAGGAGTCCCTCACGCCCGCAGAGCGGGCGCGATGGGTGTTCAGCGAAAAGGCGGGTTAGGGCTTAGGCGTCGAGCAGCGGGAGCTGTCGCGAATCGGTCGGAATCCGATCAACCTTGCCGATCGGCACGTACACGTGCGGATTCGGATTGAGGCTCGGCGCGATCGTATGGACGGTCGCGACGTGAATCTTGTAGGTCGTCGCGCATTCGATGTTCGTGCACTGGCAGTACGCCTCGCGAACGAGAGCGGACAGCGTGCGACTGGTTCGAATGACGGCGCGGCTGCCGCAGTGATGGCACTTCAATTTCATTCGGGATGCTCCTACGGGCGGCTGCATTCGCCGCGACCTTGGCGCGCGCATTGGCAGAACATGCCGACTTCACCCAAGGTCGCGACAGCGTCGAGATATTTGCGGGTCACACAAACGAAGCCAACGGCGGCAACTAGCGTGTCAATCTTGTCGATGACGATGCCCTTGCCGCCGCTCAAAAAACGGCTGACTTCGGAGTCGTCCCATCCGAGCGCTGTTTGTACTTCGTGACGTTTAGGACCATGCAACGCATGGCGCAACGCGGGTTCGATTAGGGCGGGTGGTTGCATGACTCAACGCCTGGCAAAAGAGGTTGAGTGCGGTTGAGCCGTGGAGCCGGTAACTTTGGCGCGGTACCGTTCAACGCCCTCGAGGTAGATGAGACGGGCGACGCTCGACGTCGACCGGTTCAGAAACGTGGACAGCTCTTCTAGCGCGCGGCGTTCATCCGGCATAAGCCGCATGTAGACAGGCTTGCTGGATAGGACGCCGCGCGGCGAGCGTGTGATGGGAGCTTTCTTGCGAAGCATGGCGGTATACTTTCCCTTCGTTAACCTTGCACAAGCTAAGTGTAATTGCCAATTTGGCAAATTGCAACGGAAAACTTGCCCGTATGGAAATTTTTGGTGAGCGTTTAAAAGCGGAACGGAAGCGGCTCGGCCTTAAACAGGCCGAGCTTGCCGACCGAGCAGGGACGACCAACGTCGCCCAAAGCCGCTACGAGAGCGGCGATCGTTCGCCTGATTGGGGGTATTTGTCTGCCGTAGCCCAAGCTGGGGTCGACGTGCTCTATGTCCTGACAGGGCAACACAGCACGTTGGAGCTATCGGCGGACGAACATGTCTTGTTGGCGGGATACCGCTCGCTCGACGCGCAGGGGCGCGCCGGCGTGTTGGGCATGATCGGGGGGATGACGCAGCCAGTCACCGCCGCACCGTCTGCCAAGAAGGCCACGACGGTTCATCAGAATTTTCAGGGCGCTAGCGTCGGGCAGCACGTCACTGGTGATGTGACAGGCCCCTTCTCAATCAACATGAGTGGCGCGGGGCGGAAGAAGAAGCGAGAGAGTTGACTGTAGCGAAAGTGCACTACACGGCAGGGCCAGCCGTAGGAGAAAAAGAAGTCAATGAATCAGAAGTTCAGTGGTGATGTCGGGCAAGTTGCTGGTGGGGATGTGAAGAGCAATAGCGCGCAGACGAACGTCAACGTGCACTTCCACGGCGGTGAATCTAAGCCCGTTGTGACGAAATTCATCAGCGACAAGCAGCGCAACGCGATCGCGCGCAAGGCGTTTGAGATACAGGCGAAGACGGGCACCGATAAGTTGATGGTGTACCGTCGGCTCATGTCTGTGTTCGACTTCGAAAGAATGGACGAGATGCCGCGCCACGTGTACGAGCGCGCGATCAAGTATCTCGATGGCTGGATACGCAGGGGTACTCTCGGCCAGACGCCGGAAACGCCTGCACAACCGCAAGTCACGGCGCCAGTTTTGACTGCAGCTCCGTCGACCGTACGGAATGAGTTTCTCGCCGAACAGCCCAGTCCATCGATTGTTGCGGCGCCACTGGAACCCACTCCCGCCGCGGAACCCGTACCAGTAACAGCGTCGGCACCAGTACAACAAGAGAGAAAGCGATTGCCATGGGTTGCGGCGGTATTGATCGCCGCAGCGGTGATGGTGGCCGCTGCGCTGTATGTCGTGGCGTCCCGCCGTGATGTGCCAGCCCAATTTCAGGCAGTCGAATTGCCACAACACTGCGAGTATGGCGGGAATCGCTATTCACCAGGCGGCGTAGTCATGCAGGCGGGCATCCGCCAGCAGTGCGTTACCGACGGAGTACGAGGTGCGCGATGGGAGCGCGCTCCTGGCGGTCGGCACTAAACGGCGCACTATAAAAATTTCTAACAGGCAATCAATTGCCATGCATCCGGGGGATCGATGAAGAAAGCACTCAATATTGCGGGATTCGGGAACGCGGTGGTGTTCGCGGTGGTGTTGGCGGTTGGCATATCCGGTTGCTCCGATCAGAAGGGCAACAAAAGCCCATCACCAGATAGCGCGGCAAGCGTCGTAACACCACAAGCTGCTGAGCAAAAGGCGAGTTCGGCTGCAGAGGCGAAGACCGAACAAAAGGACGATTCGCCTGTAGAGGCGGAGGCTGCCGAAAAGGATCTGGACATGACGGCAGATCAGTACGCGAAAAACTTCAATGCCATCATGGTAAAACTGAAGGAACCGTTCCGGATCAAGCCGCGTGTGGAGAAAGGTGAGTCCGCCGATACATTCAAATCCGCGCTCAACGACAACCTGTATGTGATCGGCTCTATCAGTAAGACCACGGGGAAGCTGATCAGCATCGTGTTTATGGGCGCTGGTGACGGCACGGTGGAGTCTGGAGCGAACATTATCATCGTGGCCACCGCAGCCCTGACGGCTGCGGTCCCTAACGGGACGACGAAGACCGTCGGTCCGGTCGTTGGATCGCTGATGAGTGATTTTGACGAGAAGTCCGGCAAGTCCGCGTCGAAGGTCTTTAACGATGTGAAGCTCTGGCACACTCGAAGCGAGCAGATGGGAGCATGGTTCGGAGCGGAGCCAGCGTAAGGGCCCGACGCCTAGGCAGTCTCATCCGAGGTGTCGATCTCCGGCACCTCGCTCGCCTTGACCTCTAGATCGAGGTCCGATGTAAATCCGCCGTTACCGTCGATCGAATGTGTAACGCGCGCAATGATCCAGTTGCAATCATCAATGACACGTTTGTAACCGCGCACGGTTACAGGTAATTCGGTCATCAGCTCGGGGCGGCCGAGCGCCAGCACGATGCTGAACTCTGCAACGCCGCGCTGCAACTTCTCCCATTCCGCTTTCGCCGCGCGCGTCGCATTCGCCTTGTTCGCGTACGTGTGCCGCAACGTCTTCACGTTCTCGGCCGTGCCGAACAACACGTCGCCGCTCTTGTCGATCGGCTTCTTCTTTTTCGCTGTCGTGCGACGCCGGCGCCGCTTCACGGTCGTCGACTGCTTCTTCGCGGTGCGCGTGTTCAGGTAGAACGCCTGCACGCCGGAATACGTATCTCGGTCGGCGACGCCGAACTCGTGGCGATCGCCGACGTCGCGCGTGATCGTGACGGCCGGCAATGGCTTGCCACTCGCCGTGGTCGCCTCGCCGGCCTTGATGAAGAGCAGCAGCCCGTTCTTCACGGTGGCGATCGCGTCGAACATCTTCGCCAGGCGCGACAGCAGGTTCGCGTCCGATTCAGCCGTCTGGTCGATGTGGTCGACGAGCTGCGCGTCGAGCGCCTTGCTGATGCGCGCCTCGACCTTGTTCTGACTGGCGATCGCGCGCACGATCGCGCCGACCGTCTGCCGATGCCAGGAGCGCTCCTTCTTGATCGACAGGCCCGCGCGCAGATCGACGCTGCGCGCGCGGATCGTCAACACGTCCGGCGTGCCGGTGTGCCGAACCTCATCAACTATGAATTCGCCCTTGTCGACCAGGCCATTCGCCGCACCGGCCCAGCCGATCGCCAGCTTCAGCGTGACGCCGCGACTCGGGATCTCGAGGGCGCCGTCAGAATCGTCGAGGCTGATATCGAGCTGGTCCGCTTCGAAGCCGCGGTTGTCCTGCAGCGTCATCGAGATCAGCCGGCCGTCGAACTTCTTCGTGATGTTCTTGCCGGCCAGCGTGATGGAGTAGATCGCACGCGGCACGCGATCGTCGGCCAGCACGACCTGCTGCACCAGGTCGGCGCCGGGGATGTCGGTCAGGGTCATAGCGAGATCGCCCCCTTGATGGCGTCGGTCATGATGCCGAGCATGTCGAGCTCGTCGTTACGCGTCAGCGCGATCGTGAACTCGATGCGCCGTGCGGTGCCGTCTCTGAAGAACAGCGTGCGCGTCGTATCGATGCTGTCGATCGTGAACATGCCGTAAATGTGGCCGGTGCCCTCGATTAGCGGCCAGGCGGTGTGCTGACCGGCCATTGCCTCAATGACCGCGAGGGACATGTCGCCGCCCGTCAGCTCGGGCAGCAGCACGCCGGACAGGCTGATGGTTTCGTCGTCCTCGCTGACGAACTGCCGCGCGGGCCTTTTGCCGACGCGGTTGTTGCTGGCGAAGCGCCAGCCGCGCCGGCGCTTCAGCTCCTGGTAGGGCAGGGTCGACAGGCTGAACACGAACAGCCCGAGCGCCATCATCATGAGAACCTCTCCTTCAATCCCGATCGCGCAGACGCGAGCGCTCGCGCGCGGCCTGCGCGGCCTGTTCCTGGCGCATCACCTGCAGCACCTTCTGCGCGAGCGCCTGCTCATCCATGCCGGGCGCCGCATACACCTGGATCGTGATCGGCGCCGGCGCGACCGGCGCGCGGGCAGCGGCCGACGCGACCGTGAGCGGCGGGCGATTGTCGACCGTGAGCGGTGCGCCGCCGGCGATCGCCGTGCCCGTGATGCCGATGCCAGCGCCGGCGGCAACGATCCGCTTGCCGACTTCGAGCACTGTCGACAGCGGCCCGTCCTGGCCCTCGCGTAGGCCCTGTTCGAGGCCGGCCATCGTGAAGCCGCCGAGCGCGGCGAACACGCGGCTCGGCGAATGGATGCCGAGCTTTTCCTTGAACCAGCCGATCACGCTGCCGCCGGCCGACTCGATCGCATCTTTCACCGAGCCCAGGCCGCTTTTGATGCCGTTGACCAGGCCGGACATCAGATTCGCGCCGAAGTCGACGAAGCGCGCAGCAGCCTGCGCCGCGACAACGACGATATCCGCGAGCCACGCGCCGAATCCCTTGCCGGCGCTGGCCGCCGCGTCGAGGCTCTTCTTGCTGGTGTCGACCGGCCCCAACAGGCGCGTGATCCAGTCCCACGCGCTCTTCACAGCGCCGACCAGCCAGTCGAACACGGGCTTCAGAGGCGCGAACGCCGCGCCGAGCGTCGCGAGCACGCCGCTGAAGATCGGCGCGAGCGGGCGCAGGCCCTCGGTCAGCCCCTGCCAGAAGCCCGAGAAAAACGCCTTGATTGGCTCCCAATACTTGATGACCAGGAGCGCGGCGAGCGCGATGCCGGCGATCACCAGTCCGATCGGATTCATCAGCGCGGCGCGGCCGACGAACAGCAGCGTCTGCGCGAGCCCGCCGAGCGCCGCGCGCACGCCGTTGATAGCGCCCATCGTGCCACCCTTGACCAGATTGAAGCCGCCGCGCGCGGCGTCGCCGGCAATACCGGCCGCACCGCGCCGGCCGACGTACTGCCGGGCTGCGGTCCAGCGCGACGCCGCAGCCGCGCGTGTCGCGGCCACCTGGGCGGCGACGGCGCGCCACACCTGGACGGTGTACTGCCGCGCTGCGCCGGCGCCATCCTTCATCGCGGTCGCGGCCGACACGCCCCATTGCTGGATCGACGCCTTCGCGGCCAGGCATGCGGCCGGTACGCGCTGCGCGAGCGACGCGACATAGGTGCGCAGTGACGAGGCGGCCGCTCGAGGCGACGACGCGTGCCATGCGCTCGACAGCGCCGTACGGATGCGCCCGGCTGCGGACTGCGTGCCCTTGCTGGCTGCGGTGACGCCGGCGGCTGCGCCGGATGCCGTGCGGGAAATGCCGCGCAGCGCGCCGGCGCTGGCGCCGAGCGCGCGCGCGAATGCTCCGCCCTGAATGCCGAGCATCGACATGCTGAAGCGCACGATCGCCAGCGGCCCGAGGATGCCGGCGAGTGCGATCGTCAACGTGCCCAGCACGGCGAGCAGCACGCCGAGGCCGGCCGCGCCGATCGCGACAGCGCGCGTGAAATTCGGGTATTCCTTCGCGAAACCGAGCAGCCGCTCGAGCACGCTCGTCGTCAGCTCGAGCGCGCGGTTGTACACGGGCAGCACCTGCTCGCCGATGACGGTGCGCAGGTTGCGCACCTTCTCGAGCGCGATCAGCTCCTTCCCTTCGGTTTGCTTCTGGCCCAGCTCGTGCAGCTTGTCGATGCCGTACGCGCCACGGTTCAGTTTTTCGTTCTTGTGAATCTGCTCGCGCTGCATGTACATCGTGGCGAACAGATTCGCGCCGTTGCCGTTCGTCATGAACGTGGAGAATTCCTCCAGGATCTTCGCGTCGGACGTGATGCCCTTGGCCTTCAGCTTCGGCAGCAGCACCTTCTCCATCCACTCGAACGGCGACGCGTTGAAGAGGTCGCCCTGCATCAGCGCGCCGGGCTTGATGCGCTTGATCGTACCGGTCGTCGTGTGTTCGACGTCTTTCTTGTCGACGAGTCCCAGCTCGACCAGGCGCTTCGATGCGCGCACGGTCGTTTTGCCCTGCATCAGGTTGCTGTAGGCGGCCTGCACGCCGGTACCGGCGGCATGCCCGCCCATTTCCTGAATCAGCGGCTCCATCTGGTAATAGAACGCGTCCTGGCGCATTTGCTTGGCCGCGACCTTGCCGGTCTGGATGAAGTTGCGCCATTCGTCGCCGCCAACTCGCCCGCCCGTGGCGGACAGCACCTGCTGGACCATGTTCGCTTCGCTCTTGAACTTCGCTTCGCTTTTCGTGCCGCCGCGCAGCTCGATCACCTTCAGCATGTTCATGAACTTTTCTTCGTTCTCGTGCCCCTGGCCGGCACCGAACATCGCCTCGTTCGCGAACTTCATCTTCGAGAGCGTCGGCATGACCATCTGCGCATGATGCTCGTCCGCGAAAATGGACATCGCGTCGCGCATCAGCGTCATGTTCTCGGACGTCGACACGCCGACCGATTTCATCGAGCGCACGTAGCGCTCGGCGTCCTGCGTGGCGTGGTCGCCCAGGCCGAGCGCCTGGATGCGGCCGCGCTCGTTCTGGATCTTCTTCGCCTCGCCCAGCGGTGCGCGCAGATCGTTGAGGATATGCGAGCCGGTCGCGCGCGCGGCATATCCGCCGATCGCCATCTCGGCAGCGGCGCCGCGCGTGGCGCCCATCTTGGCGCGTGCGTCCGCGATGCGCTTCTGACGGGTGTTCAGCGCGTCGAGCCGGCGCGATTGAGCGTCGATCGCGCCGGTCGTCGCGGTGATGTCGGTGCGCAGGGTGCGCTCGTGCCCGGAAAGATTGCGCGTGTCGACGCCGGCGCGCCCGAGCCGGTTGCGCAGCTCGTCGACACTGGCGGATTGTTTCTTGAACGCGGCGCCGAGCTTCGACGAGGCTTGCCGCGCCTTCGCCAGCTCGGCAATCATCTGCTGCGACGGCGGCCCAGCCTCACGCAACGACTTCGCGAGTTCCTTGACCTTCTTCTGCGCGTCGGCGAGCTTCGTCGCGGTGTTGGCGAGCCCCGTGCGCATCTCGCGGAACTCGCCGATGCGCCGCTGCGTATCGTTGAGTTCCTTGAGGCGCGCGCGGGAGTCCCGCAGCTCTTTCACGAGCGTGCGGTTCTTCGTGGCGATCTCGCGGATCGGCCGGCTCGCCTGGTCGAGCGCCTTGAGGACGACCTCGAGGCGCAGGGAACGGTCACTCATTCATCGCCCCGTTCGTGGCGGACGCGCGCGTGCTCGCGCCAGGTCATCAATTCGTCGAGAGACATGGCGTTCATCACGTCGGGCGTCCAGTGGAAAACGAGGGCGATGTCGGCCATCACTTCGTCGACGGCTCGAGGGATGCGTCCTGCTTCACGGAGTTCGGGACCAAAAAACCGGCAAGCTCCGTGCCGAGCTTGACCAGGTCTGCCGGGTCCATGCGCAACACGTCTTGCTCGGTCAGCATCGGATTGCTGATGCGCGGCAGCACCTTCGACAGAGCGATGACGTCGAGCTGCAGGACATCGGTGAGCGTGACGCCGCGCAGCGCGCCGCTGCCCGACATGGTCAGCGTGACGGCATCGATTTTTTGTTCGCCACGCGCGATCGGGGTATCGAGGGGCAGCGGGTCGGTTCGTTTCAGGGACATGGTCATTCCTTAGAGGGTGCGGGTGATGGGTTACAGGCCGAGTGCGCGGCGCTGCTGGGCGAGGCGATCGACGCCGCCGACGATCTCGACGAAGTTGGGGATGTCGATCTCGATCAGGGTTTCGCCGTTGACGACGAGGCGGTAATACGCGAGCGACATGGTGCCGGTCTGGTCGGCGTTGTCGCCGGCCTTGGCCTTGCCGGGGTCGATTTCCTTGTAGCGGCCGCGCACGTAGACCTCGACCGCGTCGGTTTCTTCGGTGTCGTCGCGTTGATAGGAGCCGGCGAAGCGTACGGAGACGCCGTCGATCTTCGACGTGCCCCACGTCTTGAACATTTCCTTCATGAAGCCGCCCATCGTGAGGCCCAGCTCGAGCTTCTCCATGCCAAGGTCGATGTCGACCTCGGCGTTCATGCCGCCGCCGCGATACGCCTCCATCTTGCGTGTGAGCTTCGGCAACTGGATCTCGGGCACCTCACCGACGAACGAGACGCCGTCCTCGAACACGTTGAAATTCTTGAGTTTGGATGGCAGAGCCATTGCGTTTTCCTATGGTGAGTGGCGGGCCGTCAAACGGCGATGCTTTCCGCGAACTTGAGCAGGTAGCGATCCGTGATCCGCTGGCGGAACGTCAGGTTTTCGAGCGGCGGGGTCGGGCAGAAGTCGTAGTCGAGGAAGCCCTGCCCGGCCTTGAGCGAATCCTTCTCGTTGGCGGCCGGGTCGAACCAGCACTCACCGTCGATCAGGTAGCCGGCCGTTTTCCACGCGCGGAACTTCGAGTTCACGCCGTCGACGATGTCGCGGATCAGCGTCCGGCTCATCGGCTGGTCGACCGCCCACAGGTGCGCCTCGGCCATCGTGTCGGCGATCACTTGCGCGCTGCGCACGTAGTTCTCGAACGCCCACAGCTTGTCCTCAGAACAGGTGCGCGATCCCCACAGACGGTAACCATTCGCGTTCACGATCGTGGTGACGTCGTGGCTGTTCAGGTAGCCGGCGTCGGTGTTCGGGTCCTGCAGGTCCCAGAACACGTCGCGGCTGATGCCGGTGACGCCGTTCACGACGACGTTCGAGATCGTCTTGTGCCAGCCTGTCTCTTCGTCGATCTTTGCGCGCATGCCGAGCGCGCGTGCCGTGGCCCAGGTGATGTCCTCGGCGTTGCTCGTGGTGTTCCAGTTCACGAAGTCCGGCCAGATCGTCATCAGCTCGCGCTGACCGAAATTCGCGCGGTAGGCGACGGCCTCTTCTTTCGTTTTCGCACCGAAAGCGTTGACGTATGCGAAGCCGCGCAACTGTTGAGCAACCGTCGCCAGCTCGGTCGCGACCGGCAACGTGTCGAGGCCCGGACAGCCGAGCACGCGCGGTTTGACGCCCAGGCGGGTATGCGCAGCGAGCAGCGCCTTGATGCCGGTGTACTGGCCGTCCGCGGTCGTCGTGCCGATCACGTTGCTGGTCGTTGCGTCCGCGTCCTTGCCGGTCGGCACGCGCACGGCGACGATCAGCGGCGAGGTCTGCGCCGCGATCGCGTCGAGCGAACGCGCGAGCGTGCCCTTCGTGCCGGCGCGGCCGATTGCGGAGCGCACGTCTGTGATGAGGACGGCACGGTTTTCGGGGAAGGTGGTCGCGTCGGCATCGTCGCCGGTGCTGACCAGGCCGATCACGGCCGTGCTGACCGTGCGGATGGGGCGCGTACCGTCATTGATTTCAATGACGCGTACGCCGTGGTGGTAATCAGAAGGCAAGCTTTTCTCCCGGAAGTGAGCCTTCCGAAAGATTGCCTTCCGCGCGCGCGGAGATCACGTGCGGGAGGTTGTGCAGCGGCAGGGCACAACCGAAGCCGCTGCAGGGTGTCGCTACGCGGCTACGGGCAGCTCGTCCAGCTCGGCCAGGCGCGCGGTCGCGACCTGATGATAGGTCGGCTCGAGCTCGCAACCGATCCAGTTCAAGCCGGCCTCCTTCGCTGCGGCGAGGAACGTGCCGGACCCAGCGAACGGGTCCAGGACGACGCCGCCGGCCGGCGCCAGGCGCACGACGTCGCGTGCAAGTTGGGCGGGCTTCTCGGTCATATGGCGTTTCGGATGCGCGAGGCGCTCGGAGAACACGCCAGGCAGATACACGTCGGCGCGGCGCACGGCGCCCTTGGTCGCCCAGACCAGGAATTCGGTCTGCTGCGCGAAGCCGCCCATGCGCGGCCGCGTGCGGCCGCTGGTCTTGTCCCATACGGCGACGCCGCGCCAGGTGAAGCCGGCGGCCTGGATCGCATCGGTGAGGCTCGGCAACTGGCGCCAGTCGACGAAGCAGGCCAGGTGCGCTTCGTTGCGGCAGACGCGATAGGCTTCCGCAAGCCAGGTCATGCACCAGAACGTCCAGGAGCGCTGGTCCTTGGTGTCGTGCTGGAATTCAGGATAGACGGTCTTCACGTCGCCGCCGATGTACTTGCTCGACGGCGCCTGGCTGCGCGAAGCGCTCGTGGTGCCGCCGGACGAGTAGGGTGGATCGGTGAAGACCAGGTCGACGCACGCATCGGGCAGCGCACGCATGACGCTCAGGGCGTCTGCCTGATGCACGCGGTTGATCAGATCAGCGGATAGAGTGTGTTGCATGGGGCGAATCCCTTGTATCGGAGGCTCGGTGGCCTGCGGGTAAGGGGCTCGCGGCCCTCAGAATATTCATTGCGCCGCAACGCGGGCATTTGATGGTGAGCCGGACGTATTCGCCGGCGCCGAGTTTGCGGTTACAGCTTCCGCATCGGATGTCCTGCATGGTGTGATTCCTGCTGTGCTAGGATGCCGGCGCCTCTCGAGAGGTGTCGCGGCCCTGGCCAATCCTGCAGGCGTGCTCTGCTGGTGCGGGGCGTGCACGATGTTCCTGCATCGCGCACGTCGCCGCGTCCTTTTCTTCCTATGGCGCGTTACGCAACGTATTCGCCGCCGGCCAGCATGTAGCGGTCGGTCGAGCCGTACATCATCGATCCGTCCGCATTCCCGGCATCACCATCGGGCTTCGGTTCCACGAGTCGCCGCTGGATGTATGCGAACGCACCCTCGTCGGCTTCCGGCATGCCCGACACGAAAATCGTGACGCCGCCCTGCAGCGGCTGTTTCCCTGCCTTGAACGTCGCTTCCGATACGTAGCTCTGGATCGTCCCGCTCGTGAACTTCGACGCCGCGTCGATCGCGACGTTGCTGATAACGTGATAGGACGCCTGCGCGCCGGTCGATTCGAGAACGAGTGCTTTCTTGATTGCCATGTTCGATTCCTGGAAATAAAAAATGAAACGGGACTGCGGTTTGTGGTGATGCGCGACTACGCGGGCAACTGCGGCCAGACGACGTCGAGCGGAAAGCCTGCCTGCTGCGGTACGTCCCGCAGCGCAGCGCGATAGCGCCGAAGGGCGGCTTCGCGATCGGCGTCGCCGGTGTCCGCCGCGCGCTCGACCAACCGATCGGCTTCGGCGAGCAGCGCGTCGCGCTCTTTGCGTACGCGCTCGGGCGCGTCGATCGTCAGTTCGTATTCCGCTTCGAATTCCGGCCACCAGTTCAACAGGTCTACCGGTGTCGGCTGCGGAATGTCGCGCGAGTACCAGATCGGCACCCATGCCGATTTCGTCTGCTTCAGTGTTTTCTCATCAACCGGGTGCGAGACCCAGTAATCGACGCAGCGCGCAAGCTTCGGAAATTTCTTCGCCAGAATGAAAGCCGCTTGCTCGACGTGGAGCATGGTGTTCGAGTTCGTCATTGGTTCCTCAAAACTACGCCGTAGACAGTGATCGCATTGGCCGTGCCGTTGCCCGGACCGCTCAGGCCGCAAACGACCCACGGCGCGGGTAGTGCACCGTTGAGCCGGTCGACCGTGCCGAAATTGTTCACGCCGGAATCCCACTGCACGCGCGCACCGGCGTTGGCCTTCGTGTTGTCACGGTTGTACAGATCGTCGAGGATGGCGTTCATCCACGCGCCGCGATACGAGCAGAACAGGTTCCCGTCCGTGTTGAGAATCTGCTGGCCGCGCATGTACATCGTGCCCCAGTCGTCTACCGACCATGTGACTGCGTTGTACGCGTTGTTGATGAGTTCAATGCCGCCAGCGCGCCGCGCGCGCAGGTACGTCTGTGCGCCATCGGCGGCACGTAGGCCAAGGTCCGCATCCCATCCATCCCGCGCGAGCGTCAGGCGACCCCACATCGTGCTGCCGGCGCGGCTGACGTAATTGGCCGGTAGGTGGTTCGATAGCCATCCGCCCCACAGGCTCCCGTACAGGTTTCCATCCGTGGTAACGCGGACTGCGCCGTCGGCAGCCTGCAACTCGCCGTGCGCGATGACCGTCCCCGCTTCGGTGACTGTCAGGTTGGCAACGGTGTTCGCGCCGTTCGTGACCATCCACTTCGCCGCCGACGCCTGCACCTGAATTCGCGGCGTGTACCCGTTCGAGTTGAAGACGAGCTGCGACCCGTAGTCGCCGGCTCCGTACAGCGTCACGTTTGCATTGACTTGACCCCCGGCGTTCTTGTCGAGAGGCGTGACGTTCATGCTGTCCCACGGAATCGCGCCGGCCCATGTCGGACGCTTCACGAAACTGGCCACCTGCGAGGCGCGCGGAATATTCAGTACGCGACGCTGCGTGACACCGTCGTCGTCAAACGCGCTGAGTGCGAAATCGTCTGTATCGGATTTGCCGATCGTCCAGCGGTTTTTCCCGCCGTTCTTCAGGTAGATCGTGCTCCAACCAGCTCCGCTGTCGATGATCGCGGCGGCCGAATACAAGGCACCTGCGAGCCTCGCCGCGCCGGCGATTTGCAGCTTGTTCGCGCCATCATCAGCTGTTGTCCCGATCAAGAGGTTTCCGGCCGCGCTGATGCGCGCTCGCTCGGTCCCTCCCGTGCTGAACGTGACGGCACCTGCGCCAACTGTCGCGCTGCCGTAGAAACCGATGTTCGGCCCGTTGGCCCCGTTGTAGATCCCAACCAGGCCAGAATCACCGACACCCTGGCCGTTGATGAAGTAGTTCAATGCCCGCACGCTTCCACCTACCTGCGCCGCGTTGACACCGTCGTCTTCCGTCCGGCCGATCGTCATCCGACCGCCGGGAACCAGCAACGCAGCTTGGGCATTGCCCGCGACCAGTTGCAGCATGCCGGTCGAACCTTCGCTGCCGACCGAGACGTTGCCGTTCGAGCGAAAGTAACCCCAATCACCACCGCTGTTGGCCCATGCGGTCGTTTTGCCGTTGCCGAACCGATGCAGCCCACGCGTGACCGCGTTGCCGCTGACCTGCAACATGCTGCCGTCGTCGGCCGGCGGTCCGATGAGAACGCGATTGGTATCGCCGGCGAGAAACCGCATCGTTTCGCGTCCGTTGTTCGTGACCGCGAACACGCCGTCCGCAATATGGAAGAAGCCAGTATCCGGCGCGCCGTCGTTCACGAACGCGATGCCGGGCCTGTCCACGCTTCCCTCGGCGGCCAATATCTGCCCGGACATCGTGAAGCCCGTGGTCTGGGCCGGCTTCGGCAGATTGCCTGCGTTCCACACCTCGTTCCCGACGACGACCAGGTTCTTCTTCGCGAAGTCGAACGCGAACATCGCGCCCGTCGACGGGAGGTAGAAGCCGGCCGCATTCGCGGTGCCGAAGAAGTATCCGCCGCTCGGTCCGAGCAGCATGCGAGCCTCATTGGGGCCATTGCTGACGTTGAGCATGCCCTTGACGGCCAGCTGGCCGCCGACATACGTCCCGGCGCCGGTATCGTCCAGCATCACGGCGCCCGTGACGACGTTGACGGTCAGCGGCCGAAAACCGTTCCACGATGCGCCGGGGTCGCTGTTGTTGGTCAGCAGAAGGTAGAAGTTCGAGCCATCGTTGCGCAGCAGGACATCGCGGCCGTTGCGCAGTCGGATGTTTGCCCCGCCGGCATCGAGGCCCGAACTGGTGATGCCGCCGGAGAACGTGCCGTTACCTGCGACCTGAAACACGTTCGTGCCGTCATCGTCGCGGTTGCCGACAAGAAGGCGGCCGCCGTACGTGATCCGCATGGCGCGAACCTGATTCGCGTCGCTGTTGGAGTCGTTGGGCGCGCGGTTGATCCAGAAGTCGAGGTACTCCCGGCCCCACGTGCCGCCATCGTAGCCGGCGCGGATCGATGCGATGAGGCGAGCGTTGGTGTCCGCCGTGCCGGCAGCGAAAGTACCGTGAAAGCGGATCTTCGCCGCACGGTTGAGAGCGCCCGATGTCGCCGCGACGGCGAGCTGCGCGTCCTGGTCCGTCGCCGTCGACGTGACGCTGACCGGGCCGGTGAGCTGCGGCCGCACGAGCGGCGCGTATCGCGCGGCTGCGGTCTTCGGCGTCACGGCGCGCGTGTCGTCCGCACCGTCGTCGACCTCGGCCTGCGTCGCCAGCTCGACGACGCCCTTGCGCTCGGTGGTCGCCGGCGGATTGAGGAACGACGTCGGCCCGAACACCAGTTTCGTCACGTCGATCGACACGAACACGGTATCGGCGGCCAGCAGCAGCATCGAGGTCGCCGCTTTTTCGAGGATCGGATCGTTCTGCACATAGACGCCGAACAGCACGCCGTTGTCGAGGTACAGCCCGAAACCGTAAAGCGTGTACTGGTCCGCGCTGTCGTCCTGGATCACGATGTGGATCGTGTCTTTCCCGACGGTATCACCGCCGAACGTCGTGATGCGCTTCAGCTCGCTCGGCAGCGCGGTCATGTCCGGCTTGAAGACGAAAGCCGCCGTGGCGAGGCCAATCTGCGTTACCTGGCGCGCGGTGGTCCCGGTGTTGCCCGGCGCCACCAGTGCGGCGCGGCCGGCGTCCGTGATGTAGATGAGGTTTCCAGCCATGTTCGTTAATCCGTGAGAGAGAGGCGGCGATAAACGGCCGCGCGTACGCCACATGCGACGCCAATCGGGCCGTGCATGCTGAAGCCCTGCGTGAAGGTGTAGTGGGCAGTGCCGCGCTTCGCGCGATCGACCTCGGCGCGGATGTCGTTGACGTACTGCGCGGTGGCCGGCACGCCGTCGCGTGCGCCGACCGTCATCACGATCTCGAACGTGCCAGGCACGCCGCGCGGCGTCTTCTCGAACCACTCGCGCATGACGACGTTCGCGCCGAACGACGCGCACACGTCGCGCACGGCGTCGGCCGTGCCCTTTTTGCGGGCGATCCGGATCGCGGATTTCACGCGTGCGCGCTTTATCTGCTCGGGCCATTCGTCGCGCCACGTATCGACGCCCATGTGCCAGGCGAGCCAGGGCAGGAAGCGCAGCGGGATTCGATCCGGATCCATCAGCGTGTCGATCTCGACCGGGATGTCGAGCACGTCCGCGTTGGCTTGGGCCAGGCGCCGCTCGAGCACGGTCGCGTTCGGCGGCAGCAGGGAGATGGCCGGCTTAGTCATCGGCCACCCCACCGTCCGTCAGCTCGATACCCGTGCAGTACGGCGCCTGGTCGATCGCGATTGGCACGCCTTCGGCCGGCGTGTCGAGCAGCACCTTCTGGACGCCGGCGACGCGCATCGACGCGTACAGGCCGTCCTTCGTGACCTCGGAACCCGGCCGGTGCATCGATTCGGCGAACTGCAGCGTCTTCTTCTTCGCTTCCGCGAGCGCGACAGCGCGGTCCGGGCCGTTGAAGAAGCGCAGCGTCGCGCGGATAGCGTACGGCACGATCTTCGCGCTCTGCACGATGACCTCGTCGGCCTGCGGCCGCTTCTTCTCCAGCGCCTTTTTGACGATGTCGATCAGCTCCTGGCTCGCCGTGC
The DNA here is from genome assembly GCF_902833155.1 of Burkholderia sp. BCC1047. Lineage (NCBI taxonomy): Bacteria > Pseudomonadati > Pseudomonadota > Betaproteobacteria > Burkholderiales > Burkholderiaceae > Burkholderia > Burkholderia sp. BCC1047. Next base: position 42,493 of record NZ_CADFEH010000031.1, read on the forward strand.
CGTCGCCTTCGCGAGACAGAACCGTGACGATCATCACGCACGGCGACGGGCTGTAGGCGGTCGCCGCTTTCACGCGCCCGTCAGCGGCGCGCGCATGGAACACGTACGCGTCGTCGGGGCCAGCGACGGAGAAACCGCGCGGCGCGAGCTGGATGCGCTCGCGCAGGCTGTCGTCGTCCTCGTAGACAGGATCGATGCCCTGGTCGGGGTCCCCCGGCGAGATCAGCAGACGGTCGACGTCGAAGAGGGCGCCGATGTGCTCGAGCGTGGTCCGTTTCGCGTACGCGAGCAGGATGCCGCGCGCCTTCTCATTGATGAGCGCGAGCAGCAGCATTTTTTCGTACGCGCCTTCCTGCAGCAGCTTCACCATCGGCTCCGATTCGAGCTCGAGCGTGGCCGCAATGTCGTCCTGCTGTTCCTTCGGATACAGCGAGATCAGGCGTGCTTTTTTCTCGGCCAGGATCGTTTCATAGTCGAGTTCGTCGACGATATCCGGGGCGGGGAGCTGCGACAGATCGATCGGCGTGGTTCTCATGCAGCACCTCGTCCGTTCGTCGCCGGCAGGCGCATGGAGAAGGCGGTGCCCGCGCGCTCGCCTTGCAGCTCGAGCACGGCGCCGCCGTCGATGCCGGTGCTACCAAAGTCCACCTGGTTGACCTGGATGCGCGGTTCCCATCGGGCCAGCGCCATGACGGACGCCGCCATCACGCGCATGCGCATCACTGGATTGACCGGGCCGTCGATCAGTTCGGGCAGGAGCGAGCCGTATTCACGGCGTTCCACTCGCGTGCCGAGCGGCGTGAACAGGATGTCCGCGACGGACTGCTCGATGTGGGCCTGGCCGGCGATCGCGCGGCCGGTGCGTGCGTTCATGCCGATCATGCGCCACCCGCGATCGGCTTCGAGGTCTTGGCGAATTCGCCCTGCGCCTGGTGCGGGTGCGTTACCAGGCTGACGCCTTGCGACCGCACGTCGACGTCGGCGGTCACGGTGCCGGTGAGGTGCGCGCTGCCCTGAATCTCGATCACGGGGCCGCCGCCAGCGCCGCCCCCATTCTTGCCGGTCGCGCCCGATTCGAACGTGAGCGGTCCCTTCACGAGCAGCGAGCCGGTCACGGTCGTATCGTCGGCGTCGAGCGTGACGGATTTCGCCTTGACGGTTGCGGTTTTGGTTTCGACCGTGACGCTGACCGGCGCGGCGACACGCACGGTCGCCCCAGCCGGCAGCTCGGCCATGAGCGAATGCGATGCAAAGTCATACGAGATGCGCGCCTTGTCCTTGTAGACGCGGACGTGCTGCGTCGGGCTCGAGCTGGGCGCATCGTGGCCGTCGCAATAGACGCCAGGGATAAAGAGGCCGGTTGTCGGCTCGCCGGACGGACAGAACAGCAGCCCAGGCTCGCCCTCGGACGGCGGGTCCCATGTGATGCTGTCGCCCGTGCGCTGCGCGAGCCAGCGAATCCAGTCGGTTTGCAGGCCGCCGGATTCCACGCGTACGCGGCGGGCATTGTGATCGACTTCGATCACGGTGCCTTCGCGAAGCAGGTTCTCGATGCGGCGGTTCAGGTCAGCAAAATCATCCATGCACCGAGGATGCCGCGCGCGCGGGAGCGGGTCACGCGCTGGAGGTTGTACAGGGCCGGGCGACAACCAAACCCGGCCGCGCGCGCTACCGCGACGGGGGATTGATGGTCAGGTTGGAGGTGGCGGCGATGTCAGCGCTGGCGAGGCAGCGCAGCGGTCTGCCTTCGATTGGCCGGCTGCGACCCGAAGCGGAAATTCGAGATGCGGATCAGAATGCCCTGAAGCGGACGTTCAGTCAAAACAGCGCTATCTACCTAGTTTAGGGTTTGGACTCGCGGCCCGTCGCGAACTGCGTCAGCAGCGCTTGCATCGCGTCCGGGTCAGATGGTTCACGGGTCTCGACGTGCGGCAGGTATGTCGCAGAGTCGGCGCCCCAGTCGAAATACAAGCCTGCCCTCGGTGTCTCTAACGAAGCGGCAATTTGCGATGTAATCTCAAGCTCCTGGGTGAATAGCAGCTTGTGGTGTCGATCACCGAGTATCCGCGCGAAGACTTCGAGCCGATAGTGTCCGGCGGTGAACCTAAAGTGACCGCCGTCTTCAGGCGTAAGAAAGTGGTGGTTTGCCCCGACGCCTATTTCACCAACGAACAGGCCACTGCCCCTTACGAGCTTTTCGTCGCCGTGCACCCAGATGTTAAATGTCTGGTGTGTCTCGTTCCGATGAACGGCCACATGCATGCTCTCGATGATTCGCCCGCGTTTAGATGTGGAAAATATCAGTGTCCGAAAAAAGACCTTCGGCAATGGCGCTCGCCCTCGGGAGCGAGGCACATCAGGCCCGAAGAAGATCACGGTGGGCTGCGTCATGAGCACAGTACCGCGTCGAAAGAGCGTCAGCCAAGCCGTCGTTGCCGACACGAACAGTGCAAGAACCGAAATTGCAAGGGCAACTGGATTAGACATATTGCCTCCGAGTGGATGCCCGGATAGTGCCATATCTGTATGAGGCATCGTAAAAGCTAGAGAACATTAATACGCGCTGGCCCTTCAGCGCTTTGTCTCGTCAAGATACGAAGTCTGTACGGGCGTACCTGAAAGCCGCAATTCGTGACCGGCAGCTTATGGCTGAAGCCGGTCCGACGTAGGTTTGGGCTGACGGATGACGACGAATACCTGCTGCATGTCGCACTACCGCGACAGGTGATCGAGGATGAGGTCGGCGATGGTGGCGACGTCGGCGTCGGCGAGACCCAGCAGCTCGCGCGCTGGATACTGGACTACCGGGCCGTTGCGCTCGACGCGATCGCGCAGGCCCTCCTGGTGGACGCGTGCAATGCGCTCGACCTGGCGCGTGAAATGCAGGACCGAGGCGTCGGCGGTCGACGCGGTTTTGAGGAAACGCGCGGTGCGCAGCTTTGCGAACATCGCGCGCCGGATGCGGCCCTTCTTGCGGCGGGCCTGCGGCTTGCGAGGCTCGTACCGGCTGCCGTCCGGGTTGCGCGCCTCGGCGATGCGTCGCGAGTGACGCCGGCGCAGCTCGACGGCCAGCCCTTTCGCCAGGACCGCACGCTGCGCGCTCGTGAGCTGACCGAGCAGGCCGGACGCCCATTCCTCGGCGCGGGACAGTCGGTCGACCATCAGGCCCCCGCGATCGGCGGCTCGCCGAAGTGGCGAATCTCGTAGCCGTCCGGCTGCTCGATGACGCCGACGCGCTCGGTTAGCTTCAGGAGAATCTCGACGTCGGATTTGCCGTTGTCGAGCATCTCCGCCTGGAACTTGAACCCGTCTCGGCAGAGGTCGCGGTTCAACAGCAGCTCGGGCTGGTGGATCTTCAGCCAGGCGATGATCGGCACCATCAGGTGATCCGAATGGCCGGCGTAGTCGGTTACGACGATGTCGAGCGTGTACGCATACTCGAACGACAGAGACTTCGCAGCGGTGACGGCAATCGACCCGTGTTCGATGAAGATGTGCAGCCGGTCGGGATTGCGCGCGAACTCGGGCAGGGCGGCGGTGAGCGCCGTGCGCAGGCTGTCGGGCTTGTTCATGGGGCTGGTTCCTCCTGCGGCTCGTCGAGATCGCGCACGCGCGCCTGCAGCGCGATCAACTGCTCGGCGTTTTCGTGACAGGTGGTGTAGTTGCCGGCGACGGTGGCGGCGACGGCAGAGAGCGCAACGCCCGAGGGGGCCGCATCAGCGTTTCCGGGATCGCCCACCGGCACGTTGGCGATGGCGCCGTCGTGCACGCGGACAAAGCCGACAGGGACAGTACAAGCGCGATCGGCTTCGCGATCGACATAGACGGGAACCTCCTTGATGATGGTGTCGCCCTTTTCGCGGACGACCTGGACGCGGTCGACGTACTGCGTGATGATTTTGACGTCACGGCGTGCCGCATCGCGCTCGGCCGTCCGCGCGCGCATGTCGCGCGCGAGATCGTCGACGCGCTGGCCGGCGTCGACCAGGCGCGCATGCTGGATCGCGATGACGACGACCGCGGTGGCCAGCGCGATCGCGCCGACGACGAAGATGCGGGCGCCGGTCGTCACGCGGCCGCCCGGCTGTAGCGGTCAAACGCCCGTTCGAGTTTCACGTCGTACAGGTTTTCGGCGTATGCGCGGCCGTTGTACAGCTCGGCGAACTTCGCCCACTTTCGGCCGCGCAGTGCGGCGAGCAGCGTCTTGTCGGCGAGGATGAAACGGACGAACGCCTCGAGCTGCTCGGCCTCGCTGACCTTCATTGCGTCGACGAACGCGAACACGTGCGGGTAGCCGAGCGCCTTCCAGTGGAACCCCATGATTTGAAACGCGCCCCAGCTCGTCGCCTCGAGCGCGCACGCGGCCGAAATCTGCGACGCGCTTGCCAGGCGCGCATATTCCGCCGCGTCGCCGGCGTAGCCGCCGCGCTTCGGGTTGACCAGGGCCGGATACTTCGCCGCCAGCGCGTCCGCGTCCATGCCGGCCGCCGCGAGCTGGCGGTACATGATGTGCCGTTCGTACAGGATCACGGGTCGGCCGTCCGGCAAGAAGCCGGCGCCGTGCGATTCCACTTCGTTGACGGCGCGCACGGCCGCGAGATCGACCTGCAGCCGATCGGCCGCGCGTTGCAGATCCGCGTCGGTCAGGTGTCGCGGGTCGCGCCGACCAGCCGCGAGCGTCGACCAGGTCTTCGAGCCGGCGATGCCGTCGGCGACCAGGCCGTGCGATGTCTGGAACGCCATCACGGCGCTACGGGTTGCGCTGCCGTAGATCGCGTCGGTGTCGATGCGTGCGCCGGTGGCGACGAGCTGGCGCTGCAGGTAGCCGACGTCCGCGCCACGGTCGCCCGGGCGAAGGGTCTTATACATGGCGCCCCCACACCTTGAATTGCAGCACGCGCGCGATCAGCGAGTCTCGCGGGTTGCCACGGTGGAACAGCTCGACGACGTTGCCGCGCACACCGTACACGGCCAGGCATAGGACGCCGACCAGCACCGTGTCGGCGAGGTTCGCCGGCGGCAGCATGCCGAATGCCGCGCGGATCGGCGCCGCGCCGGCGGCGACCGCGATCGCGTAGGCTAGGCACGACGCGAGCGGCCGATGGGCGCTCGTGCCGCGACGGAACAGCACCAGGCGCAGCGCGAGCGCGGCGCACAGCAGCACGTAGAGGATCGTGAGCATTACTTTTCCCTCCCCTTGAACACGTTCAGCAGCCGGTCGGGCGCGTCGGCCTGGGCGATCAGCCACAGCAGCAGTTTCACGACGAGTGCGGACGCGATCAGCGCGCCGATGCCGGCGTGCACCTCAACGCGGGCCGGCAGCACCGCGTCGAGCGCGGCGGCGAACAGCTCGGCCGTGAGGCAACCGGCGACGAACGAGATCACGAAGAACGCGATGCGCTTCGGAATCGACGGGTCGGCGGCCGTCATCACGAACAGCAGCGAGCCGGCGAACGCGCCCATGACGACGTTGGCGTCGACGCCCGGAAACAGCGACAGCGTGGCGACGCCGAGCGCCGCGACCGTCGCGGACGACGTGGAAATAGGTTCAGCCATTCTCAGTCCCATAACTGGAGCCGCTCGGCGCCGGATTGCGCCGCTTGCGGTACTTCGTCGGGCAGCTCGACGAGCAGCCCGTGAGGCAGGATCGGGCCGTACTGCGCCAGGTCCCGGTTGAGGTCGAGCACCGTTTCGACGACGCCGCGCGTGCGGCCGAGCACGCGCCAGCACAGCGCATCGACGGTTTCGCCCTGCAGCGCGCGCACCTCCATCAGATCAGCTCCACGGTGACGCGCGGCTGGTCGACGATGTCGCTGATTGCCCACCGGGCGTCGCGGCGCAGCTCGTCGCCCTGCGGCTCGAGCTCGTCGGCGCGGCGCGCACCGTCGGCCGTCGTGTCGTAATCGCGGTACCGCTCGATGAGCGTCGCCTTCGCCAGGCAGTACACGGCGCGCCGGTAGTGCTGCAGCAGGACGCTTTCGTCGTCGAGCCGGTCGGCCGGCACGTCGGCGAGCCGCACGATGCCGGCATCGCGCCACGCCGCGCGGGCGCTGCGCAGCTCGTCGTTCACGCTCGCGATCGCGGCGAGCAGCTCGTGCCGCAGGCGTGCATCGGTGACGGAACCGTCGAGGCGCATCGTGTCGCGCGCATGCTCGAGCGACACGTCCGGGTAGAACGGATCGTTCTTGATCGGCTTGGCTGACTCCGTTTCCGCCGGCACACGCGACAGCGGCGGGGTCGAGACAAAGGTCATGGTCGGGCTCGTCGGGTTGAGAGGGTGAGGCGGTGGACGGGGCTTTCGCGCGGACAGTGCCGGCTACGGCCCCGTGCCGCCTGGTGCGCGGGGTACGCTCGGTGTCAGCCACCGGGGCCGGACTGGCCCCCGGTGGCGGAATTCTTCAGCTCGCGCTCGAGCCGCTCGATGTCTTTCTTCACGCCGACGTTCGCGAAGAGCTGCAACGCGCGGCGTAGATGGTCGAGTGCACGCGCGGGATCGGAATCGGAGAGACCGTAGCCGATCGCCTTGTGCAGCTTCGCGCGCACTTCGTCGGGCATGTCGGACGTTGCCGTGAGCCGCTCGATCTCGACGAGCGGCTCGACCTGGATCGCATCGCCGGCGCGATGGGCGCGCAGCGCGGCCTCGGCGAATTCCTCGACGAGCAGACACGGCGTGCTGCGTTTGTACTGGTCGGGCAGCGGGAGAGCGTGCTGCAGCGCGTACGCGCCGATCTCGAGCGCGCCCTGGTAGTCGCCGACGTCGATGCGCCACACCATGATCGTCATCAGCACGTCGTCCTGTGCGCCGGCCGCGCCGTCCAGCACGCCGGCGACCCACGCGTCGTATGCGGGTAGAAACTGCCGCTTCAGGTCGGCCTTGCGCTCGAGCGACTCGACGGCCTTCAGCGCCCGGCGGTGTTCGTCGAGCTGCGCGAGCATCAGCGTGTACGCCGAGTCGTCGCGCAGCCCGCCGACACTCGTCGGCGTACCGCGCGCGGCCGTGGCCGCGACGGTGCGCTGGAAGTGTTGGCGGAACGGGTTCGTCATGCGCCACCCTGCGGAGCAGCCGGGGCAGCGTCGACGAGCTGGATGTCTTCGACCACGCAGCCCGCGCCGTACTGCTCGATCACGTACGCGTCGTTCGAGCTTTCATAGTTCTCGATGCGATCGCGCTCGGGCACTTCCTTCAGCGAACGCCGGCGCGCACTGATTTGCCAGTAGATCGACAGGTTGTCCAGGCGCGTGACCATCAGCGCATGAGCCGGGAAGTACGGAACGCTGACGGCCGGCAGGTTGCCGATACGTTTCTGCGAGACGACGATGTCGGTTGCGAGCGTTTCGGTCGACGGCTGCGCCTGGTTGATGAGCGGGAAATACTTGTCCTGGAGCAGCTCGCGGCCGCAGATCACGACGAGATTCGGGTCTTCGGCGTACCACGGGTCGAGGAACTCGTTGCGCGCGAGCGAAACGACCGCGTCGAGATTCTTGAATTCCGCACCCTTGCCGATCTTCACGCCCGAGAACACGCGTTGTTTCGCGTTGTTGCGGTACTGCTGCAGCCAGCCGATGTTCACGTCCTGCAGCAGCGGGTTCGCGTTGAGATCGGTGTCGGCCGCAACCTTGACGCCGTTCCAGCCGATCATGATGCGATCGAGCGCCTGGCGCACGATGATGGAATCGCGCACGCGCGCCTGAAAATCCGGGAACTTCGCCCACGCGTCGAGCTGCTGGTAGCGAATATGGGTGTCGTAGTCCGTCTTCTCGCAGCGATATTTCTGGTTGTCGAGTGCCGAGACGTCGCGAGTCTCACGCGCGCGCTTGGTCGTATCGGTTCGGCTTGCGATCGGCCCGGACACGCCGAGGCCGATCTTCTCGCCTTCCATTTCCTCGACGCCGTGGATGTTGATGCGGCCGAGGAAGCTGCTCGATTCCTGAATTTTGGTTTCGAGCGTTTGCTGCACGCTCGGCACGACCGAAAACTTCTTCGTCGCATCGCCGACGCCGTTCAGTTCCTGGATGCGGGCCAGGTACCGGTTGTACTGCTCGCGGGTAGTGTTCCGCATGGGTTCTCCGTCTTTCGAAAATGGGATGAGGGTCGGTTAGCAGTCGGTCTGCGCCCCGCTGTCGCTGCCCGTCGACATCGGCCGCTGTTGCTCGCTGCTGTCGGTACGCGACAGCTTCTGGACCAGGTCGCTGTGGCGTTTGTCGCCGTCCTTCTGCGCCCGCTTCAGTTCATCGAAATTCGTGTTGAACTTCTCGAGCTGCTCGAGCACCTGGCTCTGGCTTTCGGCGAGCGCGACGACCGATTGCGACAGGTCGGAAAAACGCTGGTCGTCGGAGGCTTCCTTTCGGTTCAGCAGGCCGCGCACCTTCGAGAACAGCGACTTGCCTGCGTCGTTGGTGCGCGGTGCGTCGTCCTCGATCTCGATGTCGGCTTCGACGGCAGCGCTGAAGAGGTTTTCCGGGCGTTGCTTACGCGTGTCGAATGTCTTGTGCTTCGCGCTGAAGGCGAGCATGTCGGTGCCAAGACTCGCCGGGTTGTCGGTGACGGCCAGGCCGACCAGGTACGCCTCGCCGGTGTCGGCGAAGTCCGGGTCGACCTCCATCGACGTGTAGACCTTCTGGCGTTGCTCCGTGGTCATTGCGACCAGGTCTTTCGTCGGGGAGAGCTGCGCGAGCAAACGCATCTTGCCGTCTTGCTCTTCGGCCTTGAGTGCGATCACGTCGCCATACGCGCGGAACGTGCCATCCGGGGTGTAGCCGCGAATGTGTTCCATGTTGATGCGTGCGCCGTACGTCTTCGGGTCGTAGCTGCTCGCCATCTGTTCGAGCATCGCGCGATCGATCGTGCGGCCGTCCGTCGTCGCGCCTTCGGTCGCGATCCGGAAAAACTTCGTCTTCTTTGCGTCCTGTGCCATGTGCGAATCCGCTGAGAGGGGGCTGTGTTCAGGGATTCCAGTGTCGGCAGTTCGAACCGACGTCGCAACGCATGTTGGTTGTGCGCGCAACCGATACAACCGTGTGCAGTAGGGCCTACGCGCGCGCGTCGGTAGCCTTGCTGCATGACTGCACTTCCCATCGATTCAACCGACGTTGATCCACGCCGACGCGCACGCGACCTGTACTGGCAGGGGTATCGCATCGCGCGTATCGCCGAGCTGCTCGGCGTGAAGCCTGCCACGCTCTATAGCTGGAAAAAGCGCGATGGATGGGACGAGACGGAACCGATCGATCGCGTCAACATGACGATCGAAGCGCAGTTGATAAAGCTCGTCACGAAGGAGGCGAAGGAAGGGCGCGACTACAAGGAGATCGACCTGCTGACGCGTCAGCTCGACAGGTTGCGATCGCGCCCAGCGAACGACGCGAAGGTGAGCGAATCCGGGAGCACGGGCGGCACGCGCCGGTCACGCAGCTCGGACGATCGCAACGCGTTCAGCGAAGAGCAGATCGAGAAGTTGAACGATGCGTTCCTCGAATCGATCTTCGACTATCAGCGCACCTGGTATCGGGCAGGCTTCAAAGAGCGCATTCGCAACATCCTCAAGAGCCGGCAGATTGGCGCGACCTGGTACTTCGCACGCGAGGCGCTGCTCGATGCGCTGAACACCGGCCGCAATCAGATTTTTCTGTCGGCCAGCAAGGCGCAGGCGCACGTGTTCCGGCAATACATTGTCCAGTTCGCGAAGGATGCGGTTGGCGTCGAGCTGCGCGGCGATCCGATGGTGTTGCCGAACGGCGCGACGCTGTACTTCCTCGGGACGAACGCGCGCACCGCGCAGAGCTATCACGGCAACCTGTATTTCGACGAGTATTTCTGGGTGCCGCGCTTCCAGGACCTGCGCAAGGTTGCGTCCGGTATGGCGATTCATTCGCAATGGCGACAGACGTATTTTTCGACACCGTCGAGTCTCGCGCACGATGCGTACCCGTTCTGGTCCGGTGCGCTGTTCAACCGCGGCCGACCGAAGGATCAGCGCGTTTCGATCGACATCTCGAACGCTGCGCTCGCGGCAGGCCGCGCGTGCGCGGACGGCCAGTATCGGCAGATCGTGACCGTCGAGGATGCCGTGCGCGGCGGCTGCAACCTGTTCGACCTCGAGCGCCTGAAGCTCGAATACAGCGCGGACGAATACGCGAACCTGCTGCTGTGCCAGTTCATCGACGATTCGCTGTCGGTCTTTCCGCTCGCGACGTTGCAGACGTGCATGGTCGACACGTGGGAGGTGTGGGACGACTTCAAGCCGCTGTACATGCGCCCGTTCGGCGACGAAGAGGTGTGGATCGGTTACGACCCGTCGCACACGGGCGACAGCGCGGGCTGCGTCGTGCTGGCGCCGCCGAAGTACCCCGGCGGGAAATTCCGCGTGCTCGAGCGGTTCCAGTGGCACGGTCTGGACTTCGAAGCGCAGGCCGCGCAGATCGAGGCGCTGACCAGGCGCTACCGCGTGACCTACATCGGCATCGACACGACAGGGATCGGGCAGGGCGTCTATCAGCTCGTCACGAAGTTTTTCCCGGCCGCGACGGCGTTCCACTACTCGGTCGAGATCAAGACCGCGCTCGTGATGAAGGCGCAGAACGTGATCCGCAAGGGCCGGATCGAGTTCGACACGGGGTGGAAGGATCTCGCCGCTTCGTTCATGGCGATCAAGAAGACGATCACGCCCAGCGGGCTGCAGGTCACGTACAAGGCAAGCCGATCCGAAGAGGCGAGCCACGGCGACCTGGCCTGGGCGTGCATGCACGCGCTCGCCAATGAGCCACTCGAGGGCGCCACGGGCACCAATACCGGATTCATGGAGATTTTTGATGGCAGGTAAGTATCGACGCGGCGCCGGGCGCCGCACGCATAGCCGCGCCGAGCCGGCAGCCGATTCGACGTCGGCGCCGGCGCCGCGCGCAGAGGCTTTTTCGTTTGGCGATCCGATCGAAGTGATGGATCGGCGCGAGCTGCTCGACTATGTCGAGTGCATGCGGATGGGAAACTGGTATGAGCCACCGCTGCCGCTCGACGGGCTCGCGCGCTCGTTCCGGGCCGCGCCGCATCACAGCTCGGCCATCTACGTGAAGCGCAACATCCTTGTGCAGTCGTACATCGAGCATCCGCTGCTGTCGCGGGCCGACTTCAGTCGGTTCGTGCTCGAGTACCTGGTCTTCGCGAACAGCTACCTCGAGCTGCGCACGAACCAGCTCGGCAAACCGATGGCGCTGAAGTCGTCGCTTGCGAAGTACACGCGGGTCGGCGTCGAGCCGGATCAATACTGGTTCGTGACGAACGTGCGCGAGCCGTATGCGTTCCCGAAGGGCGCGGTCTATCACCTGTACGAGCCGGACCTGAACCAGGAGATCTACGGGCTACCCGAATACCTGTCGGCGTTGAACTCGACCTGGCTGAACGAAAGCGCGACGCTGTTCCGCCGGCGCTACTACAAGAACGGCAGCCACGCCGGCTTCATCATGTACATGACCGATGCGGCCGAGCGTCAGGAGGACGTCGACAATCTGCGTACGGCGCTGAAGAACGCGAAGGGGCCGGGCAACTTCCGGAACCTGTTCATGTACGCGCCGAAAGGAAAGAAGGACGGCATCCAGCTCCTGCCGATCGGTGAGGTCGCGGCGAAGGACGAGTTCTGGAACATCAAAAAGGTGACTGTCGAGGATCAGCTCGCGGCGCACCGAGTGCCGCCGCAACTGATGGGGATCATCCCGTCGAACGCGGGCGGGTTTGGTGACGTGGAGAAGGCGGCCGGGGTATTCAATGGCCTCGAGATCGAGCCGCTGAAGGCGCGGCTCCGGGAGCTGAACGACTGGATCGGGACCGAGGTCGTGCGGTTCAGAGACTTCGAGATGCCGAAGGGCTGACGCCCGAGCGCACACCAGGCAAAGCAAAGCCGCCGGGCACTTCGGTGCCGGCGGCTTTTTTGCGTCTGTCGCTCGTGCGGGGCCTCGGCGGATTAGGGCGCCTCAGAGCGGCCGCCGCCGGGATGCGCCCCCAAGGGCTGCAGCTGCCCGTCCAGGGCCGTGGCGGGGCGCCTGACGCGTCAGAGGCGCCGGTCCAAGGGCCCCACCCTGTCCCTGGGATGACGCTTCAGACCTGGCGCGCGCAGTTGTGACCCCGCCCCACCTGCCCGCAAAAACGAGTGGTTTTTATGCACTCATGCGCCGGGCGCTCTGGGTCGCTCGGCGCGGGCCGCGCGGCGGTTGGCGGGCCGATTCTTCTATGCAGATTTATGCGCCCTAGTTATGCAGTCTAGGCACTCGACCCGAGATCGCGTTCCTCGCATCATGCGGTCAGGCCTGCCGGGCACTTACCAATTCGGTAAAGCTGGCAACGTCCATCAACCAACGTTGTTGAGTTGCTGTGTAGGTTTCATGCAGCTTGCGTGGTAAGACGAGCTGTAGACGCTTCGCCTGCATTTCGTCGGTTTGATGCGTGGAAATTGCTGTTTCAAGCGTCAGCAGATGCTTATCAGCGATGCGATCCGCCTCGGCGAGTACTTGCCGCCATCTATCCTTGCAGGTTGACTTGACCCCCAGCATGGTCAGCTTCAACGGATCGAATGCTGGATTGTGATATGCGGCATAGCCAGGGAAGATGAAGTCGGGTTTGGCTTTGTTCTCGGTTACTGCAGTTCGCGCATATTGAATACCGCATTCCGCAAACAGGAGTTCGAGGTGATTCTCAAGGGCAAGACCGACGCGGCTCTTGCGACGGTTCTGGACTGAAAGGGAAAACGACAGGAAGCCGTCGACATCAACGCCGGATTTCGCATTGGCCGCAAAGCCTTGCGAAAGGCGGTCGGCGATCAGGTAACGCTCAAGCGTTCGGAACAGGATTTCCTCACGCTCCATCCAAGCCATCAGCACCATGTCCGGCGCATCTTTGGGGTTCAGGTCTTTCAGGGTTGAGCGAGCGTAAGCGGAGAATTCGCGAGTAGTTGGGAAGCGGCCAGCGAAACGCTTCAACATCTCTTCAAGATAAGTTTCCTCGGATGCCTCAACGGCAATGCCGATATTTTCGAGAATGAAGCGGGATGCGAACTCGATACGGTCTTGTTCGGTTTCCAGCTCGGATTTTACGGAGAATCCAGGGTGAGCCAAATCGGCAAATCCAAACAGCCATTCAATCTGGCGGCCGATACTCGATCCGTTTTCGGCAATGATGACGAGCAAGCCGCCGTCGCGCTTTTTGGCGATGAACAGCAAATCACCTTCGCTGGCGTTCAGCGAGACGGTTGTGGTCGGAAAGTAGAACCGGAACTCCGGGCTGCGCGGTTTTCCGTTACGAAGCTGCCCCTTTCGGCAGTTGTACAGCGTCAGAAAGGCATCCTCGACGATAGGATCGGGATCGTCATCATCAAGGTAAACATAGCGCGCGGGCAGGCGTGTATTTTCTTCGGGACGCCCCATGAATTCGAGCATGCGCGCGATGGCTTGATATTCATGCTGGTTCGAGCGTGTTTCGTCTGCTTCTACCGCGCTTAAGCGCTTCGCAGCGACCCCTTCAAAATATTCTGACAGGTAACCCGGCTTCATCCCCGAAGCTCCGTTGTTGGCGCGTCGCCGCCAAGCCAGTCTGCAAGGCTCTTCGCAACGCTCTCGATGTCCTTGTTTGCGCCGCGTAGAGCGCATTCCCAAACAATCCCTACTCGCCACCCTTCTGCAAGCAGAGTGGTCAGTGCCTTATGGTCATTGGCACGGTTACGGCCTATTTTTTCGCGCCAGAAATCCGGGCGCGTTCCGGGCCATTTAAACAGTGAGCAGTCGTGTCCATGCCAGAAGCATCCGTGTACGAAAATAACCGCATGGTAGCGCGGCAACACAATGTCGGGTTTTCCGGGCAAGTCACGAACGTGAAGTCGAAATCTAAAGCCCTGACGATGCAGCAGACTGCGAATGAGAATTTCTGGTTTCGTATTGCGTCCCCGTATGCCGGACATCATCCGGCTACGGGTGGCGCTGTCGACTACGTCAACCATTACGTGAAAAGTGGAAGGGTCGACGGAGTACCGTCACGCTCTTCGGCGACGAGCGCCTGAATGTGCGGCGCCATGATACGAGCAACTTCCTTCATCACAGGCATCACGACGCTGTTGCCAAACTGCCGGTACGCTTGCGTATCGCTCACCGGGATTCTGTACGTATCGGGAAAACCCATAAGCCGCGCGCATTCTCGCGGAGTCAAGCGGCGCGGACGCTTACCTTTGCCTTGATAGACGAGAATTTCCGAGCCGTCCTTGTGATACCGAGCCGATAGCGTGCGTGTGACGCTTTCCGGGTACGCCATTCCGAAACCAAAGCCGTTTCCCGCGGCGCGATGTTTTTCGGCGTACGCTTGCAGGTAGGTCCAGAGATTCGGCGTCAGCGTGTATTTCGACTGCACCTTGCGCTTTTCATGATCGAAGAATTTCTCACCGTCCCACGGAAGCACGGGCTCGCTGCCATCTGTTTTGTGCAGAATGGATGCGAGGCGAGGCCCTTCTGCAGGCAAGCGCAGATCGTCCCATGAAAAGCCGGTCTTCTCCCGAAATCCAACGATGACGATTCGCTCACGGTGCTGTGGAGTGAAGTGCTGGCCATCAATGATTCTGTAATGCACGTCATACTTCAGCTCGTCTCGCAGGGTTTGCAAGATGACGGCGAAAGTGTTGCCTTTATCGTGCGACAGCAGGTTCTTCACGTTTTCCAACACGAAGGCTGCGGGCCGCTTCTTTGCGATGATGCGGGCAACGTCGAAAAAAAGCGTCCCCTGAGTTGTGCACTCGAAGCCGTGCGGGCGTCCTAGCGAGTTCTTCTTGCTGACCCCCGCGATGCTAAACGGCTGGCAGGGGAACCCAGCGAGCAGCACGTCGTGGGTCGGCACATTTCCGGCAGGAAACGGCACGATGTCGCCGACGAAAGGATGGTGGTCGCCGAAGTTTTCGACGTAGGTCTTCTTCGAGAAATCATTCCACTCGCTGGTGAATACGCATTCACCACCGTGAGCCTCAAACCCTAGGCGGATGCCGCCGATTCCAGCAAACAGGTCGATGAAGCGGAATCGGTTATTGGTCGCGCCTGCGCCGCTAGGTTGCGCAGTCTCCAGCATATCGCGCAACGCGGGCTCGAGCATGGCCGGACATGGCGTTTCGCCCTTCTCCCAGCGCCGAACGGTCTTCGCGTCCTTGCCAACGTGTTCTGCGATTTCGCGTTGTGTGAAGCGGCTACGGGCCTGTTTCAATAGTTCGAGTGGTTGGGCCTGGGTCATATGTTGTACTCGCTGGGTATTTTAGCGGACATTTTGACCTTTAAATGTCCCATCGTCCAGGTTTTTCGATAGTCGGCGGCCGTGGCCATTGACCAACCACGAAACAGTGGGCTGCCTCGGAACCCCAAGGCCGCCCACTGGCACTAGTTCGACGCGTCTTGGCTGCTCAGTCGGGGCGTCTTGTGAAGCTCGATCCAGTAGCCGGGGAGCTCGTCGTCCGGCACATTGAAGCGCCGCAGCCAAGCTTCGCTCGCAACGGTGGTGCTGAGAAGAGGGGCGGTGCTGCTGACCGTGCCATCTTGCAAGCTGTCGATCGTGTCGGCGACGATGGCGCGCAGTGCCTTGTTCAGTAGGACGTACGCGGCCGGCGGCGCCGGCGGTTGCCCTTCACCCGTCGATACGCCCGTTTGCGGTTCTGTCCCGGCCTGAATGATTAGCCCGCCATCGCCGAGAGGAGTCTTTCGATACCAGTCGGGCGGCAGCATCAGCCCGGCGGCGCCGCCCGCCTTGCGAACGAGATCTGCATCAATCGCGGTCAGCCAGTCGACGGTCTTCAACTTGTCGGTCAGGTCGCGCACGCACGTGCGCCGTGGACTGCCGACGTCGAGGCCGGCCCCATACTGCCGCGCCCAAAAATACTCGCTCGCTTCGTTCGGATCGCGCCCCATCGGGGGGAGGTTGACCGCGTATCCGCCGTGTCCATGCACGGGGCGCAGCCAATCCGCGAACTCGGAAAACAGGCGCTCAAACGCGCCGGGGGCGAGCTGCAGGAAGCTGCGCGGTACGGTGAACGACATGACGTCGAGGCTGCGCCCGAACTTCGCTTCCCAGTCTTCGAGGCAGAACACGGAGAAATCGTAGAAGCCAGCCGCGAGCTTGTGATCCGCGCTGGTCGTGGTCGATACGAGCGCGGCGCTACTCGGCAGGCGCTTCGCCAGATCGAGGAGGCTGGGAGATTTGTCAAACGCGACGGGCGCTTCACCCTCTGCGTAGAACCATCGCATCGGGCCGACCTTCGGCGCGTCGCGACCTTCGGCCTGCGCCAATGCTGCCTCGTACTTGGTGATGACGTCGAGATAGCGGTCGTAGCAACGCGCCAGCGCTTGGCGCACGGAATCCGCGTAGCCGTTTCGGAAGTACAGGACGCCACGCACCACGAATGCAGCGCCTACGATGCCCTTCTGATAGGCCGGCTCGAACAGTCCGTACGGCAGGGTGTCGCGGCGCTTGGGGTCGTTGGCCCATGCGGTCAGTTCGTCTTTCGTCATGGTATTCAGGGGAGCGCGAAGCCGGGGACACCCGGCGGGAGATGCGGGGGTGAGGCGGGCAGCGCGCGGTTCGGCCCGGCCGGACTGACGCCGAAAATCGACTCAGCGTCGGATTGCGTTTGCGTCGATCGCGCGGCCTTCTCGTCCGGCTTGTCGTCGCCGCATCCGCAGTCGGCAGGTCGTAGCGTCACGACCTTTTTGTCACTGCCGGCGATTCGCACGTATGCCTCCTTTTGACGATCGCCGTATGAGTCCTCGAACTTCATTTCGACGACCGTCTTGATATTCGATTGCTCGGGAGGCAGAGCCGGGTCGCGAACGATCACGACGTCGGGGCGACGCGTTTGATCTAACCCGGCCTGCTTCCCCTGGCGGTAGCCTTTCATGCCGCCCGGCCAATTATCGCGTATCCACTCGACCACGGAATCAGGGCGCAGCGGGCTCGTGTCTTCCATGATCGGGACCGGAGGCGCCGGCGGTGTCGGGCTCATGTCGTAGCTGACTTCCGGCAGGTATTCGGTTGGGCCGCCGAATGCTGCACGAGATGATTCGTTCATCGCGTCCAGCCGTTGAGCGACGCATGCTTGCCGGAGTGTTCTCGACCTCCCGCGCTTGTCCGGGCGCGTCGCAACGCCGACGCGCGCACAAGGGCACATGACCCCGCAGAGCACTTCCTTATCCTTGCCGGACAGGCGGCCGTCGAGCCCGACGACGGTTGTGTTGCCGTCCCCCTTGCTCGCGCCGGCGGCCGAGCTGCTCGAATAATCGGTCATGCCTTGCTGGTGCCCGGTTGACGGAACGAGAGCGACGCGGCCTGCTGCGTGTTCAACCAGTCCGTATGGCCGTCTGCGTCCGTCGTGCCGTGGATCGTTTGGCCGTCGGTCGACGTGACCGTGTACGGGTGGTTAGGGATCGGGCGCCGCGTGTTGTCGTCGACGACTTGAAAGCGCCCGCGATTTGGCCCGTCGTTCTGTGCGACCACGCTCTTGCCGCCGCCGACTGGGGCACCGTTACCCCCAGTGGGAGAGGCTGTCGTCGTGCTCTGCGAGGCGATAAGCGTTGCGCCGCACGCAGTGATATCGCCCTCGGTTACGACCGGACGACCGTTGAACGTCATGTGAAGTTCGTTCTTCACTTTGACGATCGGAAACAAGCCGCCGCAACGCGGACACGAAACCATATCGCCAAGCAACGCGATCGCCTTTCCGTCGTCAGTATTTGTCGGATCGCTGGCGATAACGCGGCCGCCGTGCGAGGTCGTGTCGCCGTCCCGAATGAACGCAAATCCCATCGCAATTCCTCAGAATAGTTTGCGGTGAAATCTAGCACGCTCGGATCACGTGACGCCCTGTCATTAATGCCGGGGCACTAGCGTGAAGTGCCCCTTGGATGCCCGTTTCCAATCCGTGGCGGAACCTTGCCAGATAAGGCTCAGCAGACCGTGGAATCGACTGTTTTGGAAACGCGATAATGCGCTAAGTCCTTGCAATCCTTGACAATTTCAAGTGCTTTGTAATCATCAGGTGGCGGGTTCGAGTCCTGCAGCCGGCACCAAATCCGAAAAGGGGTTACGGAGTTTTCCGTAACCCCTTTTTCGTTCACGGGGCTGCGTGCCGCGATGTCGCGAGCGCTGTCGTTACCCCCTTTTTCTTGTCACGCCCGCGTCACGCCGCATCTCTAATGTTGCACGTTCCCGCCGCGGCAGCATTGTCGCGATCGGGGTGTGCGTGACCGCATCCGACGCCGTGCCCGCGTCGCGCAGGATCACCCGGGATCTCGCTTCCGGCAGCGCATCGGCTTCTGCCTCCATCCATTCCATTCGAAAACGTGATCGACGCCGATCGAATGCATCGCGGACGATCAGGAGACATGGACCATGTTGAGTCCGCATGAATTCTCTATGCTGCTGCGCATTGCGCGCGCGCCCGACAGTGTCGACCTCGCGAACCCGGCCTTTGCCGTGCTCGTCGAAAAGCGGCTGGTCGACGACACGCAGGTACGCGTAGACGAGATAGCGGCGCGCCCGGCGCTGACGCCGATTGGCCAGATGCTGCTTGCCCGCTTCGACGAGGCGGCCTGACGGAAAACGGAAAAGAGGAAGAAGGAGGCAAGACGCTTGCATCTGCGCGTCACGCCTTCGCCGCAGCGAAAAGCGTGACGCATTGAGCGCGCGCCGAACCGCTTACTGCGCGACCGGCACCGTCACGTCGCTGCCGAACCAGTGCGTCGAGATCTTCTTCAGCGTGCCGTCCTTGCGCAGCGACTCGAGCGCGTCGTTGATCGCCTTCTCGAACTTCGGGTTGCCCTTGCGGAACGGGATCGCCATCTCCTGCTTGCCGCCGTTCAGCACCGCCCCCGAGCGCAGCGGCAGGTTCGACGTCTTGATCATGTACGGCAGCATCAGCCGATCGTCGAGCGTCGCTTCGATCCGACCCGCGGCGAGGTCGCGCAGCTTCTCCGGCGCGCCCGGATACGTCTGCACCTCGATGCCCGGCACGCTGCGCGCCATCTGGTCGTAGTTGGTGCCGAGCGTCACGCCGAGCTTCTTGCCCTTGAAGTCCTCGAGCGACTTGAAGTTGCGCGTGTCGTCCTTGCGCTGGATCAGTTGCGCGGCCGAGTACGTGTACGGCTCGCTGAAGTCGAGCGCCTCCTTGCGCTGCGGCGTGATCGTGACCTGGTTGACGATCACGTCGAACTTGCCGGCCTGCAGCCCCGCGATGATGCCGCTCCATTCGGTCGGGACGAACTGCGTCTTCACGCCGAGCTTGCCGGCGACCGCGTTCGCGACGTCGACGTCGAAGCCTTCGAGCTGGCCGGACGTGCCGCGCGAGTTGAACGGCGGATACGTGCCTTCGAGGCCGACCCGCAGCACGCCGGCTTTCTTCACGGAATCGAGCAGGTCGTCCGCGTGCGCGGCGACGGCCGTGAAGCCGAGGGCCGACGCGAGCAGCAGGCCTGACAGCAGGAACTTCGAACGTTTCATCGCAGATCTCCAGTGGTCAGCAGGGTGTTGTGGTGAGCGCCGGGCACCGGGCGCTGACCGGCCTCGGTGGGCCGCAATACGGGCACGTAGACACTACTCGCAACCGCGCCGCACCGGAAGTCGAATTGGCCCTGATTGCACTCGATTTCAGCGGATTGAAGGCGGCACTGCAGTGTGACGGCAACGGCTGTCCACGGCGACTGCCTGCTCGACCCGTTCGCCGTGGGCATTCGGGATCCGCTTAAAAATACTCTTTTAAATCAGGCCATTTTTCCGATTCGGGCCGTGATTTGTCTGTAAAATCGCGCGAGCGAAATCGCTCAGCGCGCCATCCGAGGGCGCGTCAAAAGAAGAAAAGGCCGTTGCCATGAACATGCAGAACACTGTTGCCGCATTGCGCGGCGGGTTGCTTCAGCAGGACCGGCTGCTGAAGCTCGACACCCCGTTGGGGGCGAACGTGCTGACCGTGCAGCGGGCGGTCGGCCGCTCACGCATCGGGCGCGCGTACGAATTCACGCTGGACGTGCTGTCGACCGACAGCGATCTGGAGCTTAAAAAGCTGATCGCGCAGCCGGTCACGTTGTGGATCCAGCAGGGCGATCGCAGCTACCGGCCAGTGAATGGCTACGTGCACACCGCGCGTCGTCTGGGCGCCGACGGCGGGCTCACGACCTATCAGCTCACGTTCGCCGATTTCACCCATTTCCTGAAGTTCCGTCGCGACCAGCGGATCTGGAACGATACGACCGTCGACCAGATCATCAGCGACGTGCTGGACCAGCATCCGCAGGCGAAGGGCCATTTCCGCTTTGCGCTGTCGAAGCCGCTGCCGAGCCGTTCGTACACGCGCCAGCACGATACCGACTGGCATTTCGTGCACCGGCTGATGGAGAGCGAAGGCCTTTACACCACGTGGCAGCAGGCCGACGACGGCAAGTCGCATACGCTCGTGATCACCGACAACCTGCAGGCGTTTGCGCCGCTGTCGCCGCAGGCCGTGCGCTTCTATCACGGCGGCGCGGCGAGCGAAGCCGACGCGCTCACGCAATGGTCGGGCACGCGCACGCTGCAGAGCGTGACCCGAACGACACGCACGTTCGACTACAAGAATCCGTCGCAACCGTCGAACCCGAAGGGCACGACGCTGCCGACGATGGCCGGCCAGGGTGAATTGCCCGACCAGCTCGAAGTCTACGAATACACCGGTGCGTACACCTATCTGGACCAGACGCGCGGCGACCATCTGACGAAGATCAAGATGGAGCAGTGGGAGTCGGAGGCGAAGCGCTTCCACGGCGTGGGCGGCGTGCGCGCGATCGATGCGGGCCGGCGCTTCACGCTGGCGGGCCATCCCGAACACGATCGCGATCCGGCCGATCAGCGCGAATTCGCGACGATCGGCGTCGAATGGTGGATCGAGAACAACCTGCCCGTCGCGAGCAGCAGCGCGGATTTTCCGTACAGCCTGCGCGATGCGTTGACGCAGGCGCAGGAAGGCTATGGCGCCGACCCCGCGTTTCGCGTGCCGCACGACGACGGCTCGGTCGGCTTCTATCTCGTCGAGGTCGAAGCGCAGCGCGTCAGCGTGCCGTATCGCAGCCCGTTCGAACACGAGAAGCCGAAGATGCATCTCGAGACGGCGATCGTCGTCGGGCCGCAGGGCGAGGAAGTCTATACCGACGAGTTGAACCGGATCCGCGTGCAGTTCGTGTGGGATCGCCTGAACCCGGGTAACGAAAACGCGTCGTGCTGGGTGCGCGTCGTGCAGTCGGATACGGGCGGCGGCTATGGCGGCGTGCATGTGCCGCGCATCGGCGAGGAAGTGCTGATCGACTACGTGGGCGGCGACTGCGACCGGCCGCTGGCCGTCGGGCGCGTATACAACGGCGCGAACCAGCCGCAGTGGCATAGCGACGGGATTCTGTCCGGATATCGGTCGAAGGAATATTCGGGCGGCGGCTACAACCAGCTCGTGATGGACGACGCGACGGGGCAGAACCGCGTGCAGCTCATGAGCAGCAGCGCGAACAGCCTGCTGCATCTCGGCTACATCATCGACCAGAACGGCAATTCGCGCGGGTCGTATCTGGGCAGCGGCTTCGACCTGCGCTCGGATGCGTACGGTGCGGTGCGGGCGAGCCAGGGCCTGTACGTCACCACCCATCCGAAGGCGGCGAACAGCCAGCCGCTCGACGTGAAGGAAGCGCAGCAGCAGCTCGTGACGGGCGAGAGCCTGATCGAGGCGATGTCGGGCGTGAGCGAGCAGCATCAGGCGGAAAGCCTGAAGGAAGCGCACGACACGATGCGCGCGTTCACCGACGCGACGCAGGACAGTGCGTCGGGCAACGCGTCCGGCGGACGTACGGCGGGCGGCGGCACCGGCAGCGCGAATGCGTTCAAGGAACCGGTGATGCTGTTCGGCAGCCCGTCGGGGATCGGGATGTCGACGCAGCAGTCGCTGCACATCGTCGCGAACGATCACGTGAACGTCGCGAGCGGGCAAAGCGTGCATGTCGCGGCGGGCAAGTCGCTGATCGGCAGCATCGGGCAGAAGCTGAGCCTGTTCGTGCAGAACGCGGGGATGAGGCTGTTCGCGGGCAAGGGCAAGGTCGAGATCCAGGCGCAGTCGGACAACGTCGAGGTGACCGCGCAGAAGGCGGTAAAGGTTGTGTCCGCAACCGACCGGATCGAGATCGCGGCCGATCAGGGGATTCTGCTGACGAGCGGCGGCGGGTATATCCGCATCAAGGACGGCAACATCGAGATTCATGCGCCGGGCGCCGTCGATGTGAAGGGGGCGTCGCACACGTTCGCCGGGCCGGCGAGCATGGGGTATCCGTTGCCGAGCCCGCGGCCGGATCAGCCAGGGCAACTCGAACTGTTTCACAAGTACGTGAACGGCGAGGCGGTGAAAGGCGGACTGTTCACGGTGAAGGACGTGAACGGCGCCGTGCTGAAGAAAGGTGCACTCGACAACAGCGGCAATACGGTCGTGAGCGGGTTGCCGCCCGGCGCGGTGCGCGTCGAATTCGGGAAGGACCCACGCGAGTCGGATCAGCCGGCGAACTATTTCAAGCAGGTGAAGTGGCCGGCGGAGCCCGTGCAACCGTCGGCGGAAGCCGCGCAGGCCGCGGCGAGCGGACAGCTCGCGAGCCAGTTGCAGGGGATGGCACCGGCCGCGACGACGGCTGCGATGGGGCTGGTGGGCGGCGGCAGCGCGGGCGCGGCCCTCGGCGGGCTCGCGAGCTCGGCATTGCCGGCTGCTGCGACCGCGTTGGGCGGAGCCGGCGTTGCGTCGGCGTTGCAGACGGCCTCGAGCCTGAGCGGTGCGGCGAAGCAGGTGGCCGGGATGGTTCAGGCCGCCCGTCAGGGCGGGCTTGCCGCGCTTGCCGCGCCGGCTGCGAATGCCGCGTCGGGCGCGTTGCAGAGCGCATTGCCGGGCGTCGCCGGCATCGCCGGGAAGGGCGCCACGACCGTGGCGTCGGCCGCAGGCGCGACGGGCATGAAGCTGCCGACGAGCGGGTTCGGCGGACCGCTGAAATCCTGAGAGGGCGGTGGCTTGTCAGCCGTCTTAAAGAACACGAATTGAACGAAGAACGACATGGCACAACAACTTCCACCGGGTGCGGAGAAGGAACAGGCTGTTTCCTGGCTCAGCGATATTTCGCCGAAAGACGTGGCGGCGGGAGGCGACCGTTTCAATCAGTGGTTGCTCAAGATCAGCGGCAATCACATTTCGTTCGAGGATCTCAAAACCGTCGCGAGTGCGGTGCCGATCATCGGCAACCTGATGGCGTTCTACGATGCCGTGTGCGACATCGTGTCGATCGTCGAGAAGCGTCACGCCGAGCTGCTCGATTATCTTGGACTCGCGATCAACCTGATCGGCGTCATTCCGCTGCCGCCGCCGCTGGCATCGTTCCGACTGTCGGCGCGGCCGCTGTTGGCGCTCGTGCGTAATCAGTTGCTGGTGTCGCGCGGCAATCTCGGGGCGGCGATCATTGGCGTGCTCGTTGCGCACGTGAACGCTGCGGCCGCGACGGAAATCGAGAACTTCCTGAAGACATTGCAGGAGGTTCTTGTCGACCTGCTGAACGACTGCGCGGCCAAGGCGCAGGAATTGATGATCGGGATTGCCAGCGGACTGGAGCTTGCCCTCAAAGGACAAATTTTCGACAGTAGCGCGAACGTGCGGCGTACGCAGCAGATCGCGCGGAAGATGGACGAGCGATCCTGATACAACCCGATGATCGTCGTCGATGCGCTCGAGTACGGTTACGAAGGTTCGATCGCGTTAGGGAAGGAAGCCGGGAACGCGACGGTCGGGACCGCCGCGAAGCTGGCGCCGGATTCGTGGCTCCAACCGTTTCGCGATATCGTCGCGTTCCTGAAGACTGAAGCGCCGAAAGTCGCGAAGGCCATCCGTGATCTGAATGGCAGCGAAGAAGGCAAGATGCTCTGGCTGATCGCGCAAGTCATCCAGGCAGTGGCAAGAGTGCGTGCGGGCGGCAAGCTTCGTGAAAAGAGCGCCGACGTGCCGACCGGCGGAAAGGGAAGGGCACAGCATGACCGCCCGCAGGAGCCGGTCGGCGCGACCGGACAGCATGCGCGTCCGGAGGGTGCCGGCCAGAGTCCCTGCAAAAGTTGCGGGGTCGGTGCGTCGCCCGGATCGATCGATTTTGCTTTCGGCGATGAGACGTTCACGCATACGGACTTTGAACTGCCCGGTGCATTGCCGCTTGTCTGGGCGCGTACTTATCGGTCACGCCTGTCTGCATACGACACCGGAGAACTCGGCGCGCGATGGATCACACCGTACACGACGCGCATCGATATAGAAGGTGACACTTGGTTCTACCGTGATGCCAGCGGGCGCAGCATCGAATATCGCGCGCTCGCGGCCGGAAGCGTGCATGACGATCTCTCGGAAAACCTGACGCTGTCGCGGCTCGACGATACGTGGGTAACGATCGCGTACGGTCATGACGAGTTGCACGTATACGAACGGCGTGGCAACGCGTTCCGGCTGGCGATGCAGAAAGATCGCGCGGGTAACACGATCACGCTCGATTACGATGCGCGCGACCGCGTGGCGCGCCTGATCGATGCGAGCGGTAACGTGCTGTCGTTCGAGCACGACAAGCAAGGCCGGATCGTGCTGATCGAGCAGGTGCTCGAAGACGGTAAGCGCCGCACGCTCGCGAATTACGCCTATGACGAGGCGGCCGATCTGATCCGCGCAATCGATCGGCACGGCAACGCGTGGAGCTACCAGTACGACCGACATCTCGTGACGCGTTATACCGATCGCACCGGCCGAGGGATATCGCTTGAATGGGACGGCGCGGATGCCGACGACAACGCGAATGCGAAATGCGTGCGTGAGTACGCGGACGATGGCAGCCTCGATATCCGTCTTGCGTGGCATCCGAACATTCGGTTGACCTACGTGACCGATGCGCTCGGTCAGGTGACGCGCTATTACTTCAACATCAAGGGCTACGTTTATCGGATCGCCTACCCGGACGGAAACGAAGAGTGGTTCCGGCGCGACGAGCACAACAACCTTACGTTGCACATTCTGCAGGACGGCAGCACCGAGCAGATGCGTTACGACGCACGCGGCAACCGGACGCGGCACGAGCGCGTTGACGGCAGCATTGTCGAAATGGCATACGACGGCAAAGATCAGATGATCCGGCTCGTCGATCCCAATGGGCATGTCTGGCAGCGCAAGTACGATGATGCAGGCAATCTCGTCGAGGAAATCGATCCGCTCGAGCACTCGACGAAGTACAGCTATAACGACAAGGGGCTGCCGACACGGATCACCGATGCCAAAGGCGGATCGAAGGCACTCGAATACAATGCCGCCGGGCAATTGACCAGCTACACGGATTGCTCCAGCAAGAAGACGGCGTGGCGCTATGACGATATCGGTCGCGTGATCGAGACAAAGGACGCGTCCGGGGGTGTCGTTGCTTATGCATATGGCCCGAACGGCCAGTTGACGGAGATTCGTTCACCGGCCGGTGTCGAACACGTACAGTACGATGCCGAAGGTCGATTGCTTGGGCATACGGATCAACTCAATCGGTCGACGCGATATGGCTACGATGCCGTTGGCCGTATTGCGAGCCGCGCCGATGCGCTCGGGCAGACGATCGCGTATCGCTACGATCGTCTCGGGCGCCTGACCGCCCTGACCGATGCCAACTACGCGACGTACCGGTTCCGCTACGATCCGGCAGGCCGGCTGATCGAGGAAGTCGGCTTCGACGGCAAGTCGACGCGCTATCAGTACGATCCGGACAGCGGAAGTCTCGTTTCGATCGATGAAGCGGGTTGCTTGACGTCGGTCGACGTCGATGCGGGCGGCCGGCTGCTCAAGCGTGTCGCAGGGGAAAGCGAGGAGCGGTTCGCCTACGACCCGAGCGGCAGGTTGATCGACGCGGTGAACCGGTACAGCCGCGTGCAGTTCTTCTTCGATCCGGTCGGCAATCTCGTGCGTGAACATCACGCCTACGATCTGTTCGGCGACCGGCGCAGCTACGTGTGGCATCACGAATACGACGAACTCGGCAATCGTCGGCGTACTGTGCGGCCGGATGGGCATGTGGTCGACTGGTTGATGTATGGCTCGGGACATGTGCACGGAACGTTGCTCGATGGCGAGGAGCGCGTGCAGTTCGAGCGTGACGATCTTCATCGGGAGACGGTTCGCGTGTTGTCGAGCAAGGTCGGGCAGCGCACGCACTACGATCCGGCCGGACGCGTGCTGCAGCAGACGATCCAACGGTCGACGTCACCTGCGCCGCTTGCCGAGCGGCGCTATCGCTATGACGCGGTGGGGCAGTTGTCGCGGATCGAGGACAGCCGCAAGGGCGGGACCGACTATCGATACGATCCGGTCGGACGGTTGATCGAGGCGATCAGTCCTGTTGTAAAGGAACGGTTTGCATTCGATCCGGCGAGCAACATCATCGATCCGGTGCGCACTGGGGAGCCGCCCGCATCGCGTCCGAGCCCGGTGCGGCCGGAAAGCACGTTGCCGGTCGAGGTGCCGAAGGTGCTCGGTAACCTGCTGAAGGCGTATGCAGGGATGCACTTCGAGTACGACGCACGCGGCAATCTGGTGCGCAAGCGTACGCCTGCGGGCGAGCAGGAATACGAGTGGGATGAATTCAATCGCATGCTGTCTGCGCGCGTTGCCGAGACGGCACGGCAGAGTCAGGCGCGGTATTTCTATGACGCGTTCGGTCGGCGTATTGCGAAGGAGGTGAACGGCGAGCGGACGGTGTTCGGGTGGGATGGTGACACGCTGGCGTACGAGAGCGACGGCGAGCGCGGCACGCACTATCTCTACGAGCCGGGAACGTTCGTGCCGCTGGCGCAGTATGTGGCGGAACCGGTCGAGGGGATCGTGACGCCGGAGTGGAAGAGTACCGACCGCTATGTGCCGGAGGAGGATCCGCTGCAGAAGGTGCCGGAGCGGCGGGGCGATGCGGCGGTGTTCTATTACCACTGCGATCAGATCGGTACGCCTCAGTTGCTGACAGATAACGACGGAGACGTTGTGTGGGAAGCGTCGTACAAGGCGTGGGGTGAAGCGCGGGAAGTGATTGCGCGGGCGTCGAAGGCGGCGGGAATCGTGGCGAAGAATCCGTTGCGGTTCCAGG
Organism: Burkholderia sp. BCC1047; assembly: GCF_902833155.1. Taxonomy (NCBI): domain Bacteria; kingdom Pseudomonadati; phylum Pseudomonadota; class Betaproteobacteria; order Burkholderiales; family Burkholderiaceae; genus Burkholderia; species Burkholderia sp. BCC1047. The sequence goes on from NZ_CADFEH010000031.1 coordinate 69,670, forward strand.
GGCAGCACTTTGATGACGAAACGGGACTGCACTATAACCGAAATCGATACTATGATCCGATATTCGGGAGGTTCATCTCCAAAGATCCAATCCGATTGGCTGGCGGCATTAATGTATATCAATATGCATTAAATGGTACCGAATGGGTCGACCCTTTAGGCTTAGCTGGAAATCGCGCGAACCGTCGCGCAGGTAGTATTTTGCAAGATATCGACGCAAAAGGCGGCGGGCATGCGTATTCTCGTCATGGCGCAGGGACAACCCTGGCTCAGCAAGAACATCGTGCGATGACGGGAATTCCGCCCGACTGCCCGTGTCCCAAGCGTCCTCGACCGACCGACTCGACGCGGTTTGTGAGTAATGTTGACCAATTGGATGCTATTCAACGCGGCACAGCAAAAATGAATGCCAGCGGGGAAAATTCTGTAACGTTCGATATGGGCAGAACTGTAGGGGAAGGTTATCGAAAGGGAGGTGGGGCAGTAGTGAGTACGTCAGAGGTTACTGTTGTTCGTCGAGATGGAAATATTGTCACGGCATTTCCTAAGCTACCATCGTTATGAAGAAAGTCATAAATTTTAGCTATATTGGGCCATTATATTATTATCTCTATTCTATGAGGGATGATGAATTGGATGATTTTTATATTAATGATGAAAATCATCTAGGTAGATTGTTTGCGGAAATGAAAGCGAGATTTGACAGGTTTGGGCCGATCTCTCGATCCAAAGTTTTGGACGTCTTGGAGTATGTGTTGGCGTCTCATTCGTGTGAGGCCAATTGGAGAGGGTTGTTGCCTCAGGAAATTCCTTTGGATGAGGTGGAGGACAAGGAGCGATTTGTGCATGACCTTTTTGTTGCTCTGGCTGGGAGAGAGCCGAATGCAGATTTTGATCTGAGAGACGTTGAGGTGAATAATTATGTTGGGCCCGATGGGGTCGATACGAAAATATAGAGCAAAATTTTGCCGCTTTTGATGGGGATATTTAACAGATATGTCTCATCGTGGCAGTATGAATATTTGTGGTGAAAGTCGGAGTTGTTTTTGAACATGGATCGGAGTCGGACTCGAGGATACGGATGGGCGGGGATTTGATATCGAAGCTGACAAGGCGGCATTCGAGCTGCTGACGGGGAGTGTCATGGTTCAGGTTGTTGCGTCGACGTTAAAGGGTACGGCAGCTTATCCGTATAACCAGCAAGTCGAAGGCAGGCCTGCGCAGTACACGAAAGCGAATTACGAGCCGATCATGCTGAACGTCAAACACCCTACGCCCGCGTCCCGCTACTCGCTCACGATTTTCAAGGACGTCCGAGTATTCACTACCAGCCTTGATTACCCGTACCGATGACGATCCACTACGCTTCCCTCGACGCCGCGTTTCAGGTCCAGCCGATCAAGATCGCGGAACGGGATATATCCTTTTCGAGAAACGGATCTGACTGCATCGGGTGTCATGTTTTTCGACGATATCGAAGACCCCAGAACCTATAGGCATGCTGCGTTTTCCGGGAAGCTGGGCAGTTTGATCGTGTTGACCATTCGCGGTGCTTCGATGCAATGTACAGTCCTGTTTGCGTCCGACCGGCGGATCGATTCCGCGCCGCGTTGGCATGATACGGTGCCTGACGTGTTCGTGTACTGGATCGATGTGTTTGACATTGTGGATTTCGGACAACCGATATAGCGGACATAGGCTCGTCAAGCAGTCAATCCGACCGCGTTTTCGCTCGACATGCAGCTCGCACCCCACCCGCCTGCAACGGAAGCCTGCCGATCATGCCCGCGTGAAATTGGCATAATCACGGCCTGCCGTGAGGTTCTCGCGGCCGAATCAACGCAATCCTCCGGATACCACCGCATTCCCCATGTCGATCGCCTCCCCGACCCAAGTACCGCTGCAACATATTCTCGAACGCCCTGGCGATTTCTCGGGGAGGCTGTATTTGCCGCCGATGCCGTGGGCGCTCGACACCGAGGGGGCGTTTTTCGAAGATGCTGATGACGCGGAAGCAGACGTTGCGCCTGCCATGGCGGCTCAGCCTGGCTGGAAAGTCACGCTGAACAGCGCGACGATCGAGGACATCGTGATCAACGCACACGATCAGGTCGACGAGCCAAGCGTCGCACAATTGCTCGACGCGTTTGTCTTCTACGTCGAGAACGACGCATTTATCTTGTTGTGAAGGCACGCCGGCGAATGCGAACGACGAAAGTGATCGAAGAAACAACCGTCGGCAACCGTTCGCACGTGACGGAAGCGCCGTGCGACGACCCTGCGCAAGCGATCGCGGCCGTCGAACGACTGAACGGTCGCGATCGCTCGACCGTCGCCTTCGACGCAAGCGACGCAACGGTGATGACGATTGGCGGTGGCCACGACGGCCGATACGTCGTCTTCATCGCATCGGAAATCGACGCCGCGTTGCTGAACCTGACGACGCCCGAAGCGCCGGCAGACGAAACGATCGAACTCGTGGCAGGTGGCCAGCGAGGCAGCTATCTCGCGCGACAGTGCGTCGATCGTGTAACGGCGACGCAGGCGGCAGCCTATTTCGTATCGACCGGCGGCGCCGATCCGCGGTTACGCTGGCAGCCCGGCTGATTCGCTGCGTGACAGGAAGGAATTGAACATGGCAGACGATCCGGCAGTATTGCGCGCGCAACAGGAAGCGATTTGCGCACGCTACGGCTTGCACGCCACCGAGCCCGAAGAGATGGTTGCCGTCGCGATGTCGACGCTCGGGCGGATGCCCGTCTACGGCACGCGCATCGCGCTGTCCGAAGGCGACAACGTCGGCTGGTTTTTCCATTGCGGCGAATACTCGGACGCCGCCGATTTCTATCAGCCGTTGCACGCCGCACACCTGTCGACCTACCTGCCATCGGTTCTGCCCTATCTGCAGTTGCCGGCCGGCGCGCGCTTCATCATCGACGATGCCGGCTACGAAGACGTCTGGATGGCATGACGCATCGGCACACGATCGATCTTTTTCAGTTCCCCAGAGAAGGGCAAAACGAAAAAGGACCGCCACGCGATCCTTTTTCCATGAAGCGGCATTCGAAAAAACGCGCACCTGTTACGGCAACGAAATCGTCAAATTAGCCGACTCCGGGCCCACCTTGATCACTTGCGAATAAGGCGCCAATGCCTGCAGCGTCTTGTCCTTGAGATAAGTATTGAGCCCGAGATACCCGAGCAGCGCGACCAGCGCGAACACGGCCCCAATCGCCCAAACCGGCACCTCCCGCTTCAACCGATGCGCGATCTGATCCGGCAGCGGCCAATGCGGCGCAAACGCAGCGCGCTTGCCCTTCATATGCGCGATCTCGTCGCCCAGCCGTGCGGTGAGATAAGCAAGCTTCTCCGGCCCCTCGAGCAGATACTTGCCCTGGAACCCGAGCAGCAGGCACATGTGAAACACCTCGAGCGACTGCAACCGCGCCGCACCCTGCGCGCGACATTCCTCGAGATACTGGAAGAACTTTTCCCCCGCGAGCTGCTCGCCGAACAGCACGAGCTGCAGCGGCCGGCGTTCCCAATCCGCGCGGATCTTGAACTGCGACGACAGCACCATCTCGTCGATCGCCGCGCAGAACGCGAACTTCGCGCCGTACACGTCCTCGGCGGCGATATTCAGCTTCTTCGCGCCGCGCTCGAAATCCGACAGGAATTCCTGGATTCGCGTGCTGAACTCGCTGGCGCTGTCCGGCTCCCGCTTGTTCTTGAGCAGGAACAGCATGAAGAACCCGTCGTACAGCAAATCGAGCAGCGAACGGGCCCGGAACGCGGAGTCCGTCGACGCCGGGCTATGCAGGGGCGGCGGCACGTTGTCGCCGAACAGGGAAGGCGCGTAGCTCATGATGTGACCGCGATCAGTTCGAATTTCAGGTCATTGATGCCAGTCGGCGCATAGATCATCGCGGACTGGGCCTGCAGCATGCGCTCGTACAGCGGGCTGCGCGAATCGAGCGCGAAGTAGCACGCGCCGGGGCGCACCGGAATCGCGGGCGGCACCTGCGGCGTGTACGACAGCCGCACGCCGGGCATCGCCGACAGCACGAGCTTGTCAACGTCGTCGGGCGCGCCGACCTTGAAGCGGGCCGGCACCGCGTCGACGAGCTCGACGCTCGGCATGTCCGCGGACACCGCGAGGTAGAACTCGGTCTTGTCGTCGATCTTGCCGGAATCGAGGCGGCCGAGGTGGAACGACGGGCGCACCTCGTCGAGCGTGATCGCGAAATAGCGCGTCGAGATCACGGTGTCGAGCAGTTCGCGCAGCATCAGGTCGAGACGCGCGAAGCTCGGGCCCGGATCGTCATGGCGATACACGGGCAGGTCGGCGAGCGTATAGCCCTTCGAGAACGTCATCAGCTGGCCCGCGAGGCGCAGCAGTTCCTGGAACAGCCGTTCCGGATGCAGCGCCGCGTGCTGGTGCAGGTGCGCGAGCGTCGCGAATGCGGCGTTCGCCGTGTGCAGCAGCCAGAACGACGCGATGTCGCCCGAGCGGAATTCGATGATGTTCTTCGACGGCTCGCGGTGGAAGCCGTACAGCGCGTTCACCTTCGCCTGCAGCGCGTCGACCAGCTGGCGCAGCCGCTGGTGCAGGATCGGCGACGCTTCGATCGCGAGGCACGGCGGCACGAAGCTGTCGTCGATCTCGAAGCCGGACGTCGCGGTGCGGCGCACGCGCACGAGCGGCACCGACAGCAACTGGTCGCGCGGCTCGCTGTGCGCGATCAGCTTGACCTGCGTCTTCAGGAACGTGATGTCGGCTTCGGCGGCGTCGGTGAAGTTGTCGGCGACGCTCGTCTGCTCGCTGACGAACCGCGTCATGAAGCCGGCGGCCGGATCGTCGCTGTAGTTGGTGCCGTTCTCGCGCAGCGGATGCAGCGCGAGATAGAACACGAATTCGTTGATGCCGTCGGGCAACGTATCCAGCGCGATGGGCGGCGGCAGGTCGTCGGCTTGCGGCGCGGCATACAGCGCGCCGTCCGGGAACACGAGCGCGAGCTCGGCCACTCGCAGCACGTTGCTGCCGAGCGCGTCGCGATCGATGCGCACCGAGCGCACGCCCCAGTTGTACGGCTGGATCGCCTGGATGGACTCGAACAGGCGCGCCTCGTGGTACGCGTCCTGTCGTTGAAAGTGTTGAGGCCGGAGGAACAGTCCTTCCCCCCACAGCACCTTGGCCGAATAACTCATGTCAAATCCGGTTAATGTGGCGTTGCGACGTAATCGATTTGTTCGTGCCCGAATTAAATCGCCAATTGTTAACTCTTGTTAATTGACATTCGTGCGTCATGTTTAACCGCAGGACACCGAAGACAGCATATTCAGCGGTTGCGAAGGCGCACCCTGTTGCGGTGCGATGACCGTGCCGTCGGTGACCGTCATCGCGCAATTATGCAGGCCGATGATTATGCCGGATTTCTCCGACTTCGCCGGATCGAACGTCAGTTTCCATCGTTGCAGTGCGGGATCGCGGAACAGCGCGACGATACCGAATGCCTGCGCCTCGCGCGATACCTTCTCGGTGGCCGTATAGCGCTGGCCCGGAATCAGCGTGATTTCGCGCACGTTCAGCAAATCGGCGCCGAGTGCGGCTTTTTCCTTGGTCGGATCGGTAAAGGCGTCGAACGGCGCCTGCTGGAACGAGGTCGGGTCCTTCAGCGCATAGAGCCGGACGACGAGCGCGAGCGGCTTGCGGTCGGTCGCGGCATTCAGGTTCGGCGCGGCGGCCAGCGTGAGCCCGATGTTGCGCGGCGGCTTCTGCGCGTCGGGCACCTCGGGCTTGCCGATGCCGGCCGCGGACATCACGGCGCTCGCGGCCGAGCCGAGCAGCGGGGCGGCCGCGCATCCGGCCAGCAGAGCGCACGCAAGCAGCGGCAGCGCGTAGCGAATCATGGACGATCTCATCGTTTTTCCGGCGTGCCGCCTTTATCCCTGTCAAAACTGCCGGGCATTGCCGCGTGCGCTGCGTATCCCCGACGTTGCATCGTTCAACTATTAAGCACGCCCGCGTCGTGGCAAGCGCCCGGAAATTTTTTCCGCCGCCCCGGCGGCGCGTCGTGCGACCAGTAAAACTTGCGCGTCCCAGCCCGAGGAAAAACCGCTGCGAGCCCGCAGCGAGAGGCCATTCGAGGGGGTAGCGCCCGGTTTTAAAAGGAATTACTCTTCACACGACGATTGAATTATGAAAAATTGATCGGTACTATACCCGCGCGCTTCTTGCAAAGCAAAAGAACCAGATTCTCAACGATTTAAAACTCACGCGCCGGTGGATATAACGATGAAAGACCGTCTGTTCGCAAAACTGTCTGGGGTGGTGGTGGCTTGCGGCGTGATCGCCGGCTGTGCGAGCCAGCCGTCCGCGCCGCCGACTGCGGAAGTGTTCAACAAGTCGCTGGCCGATGCAGACGCCGTCGCGAAGGCGGGGGATCAGGACAAGGCGCTGGGCCTGTACCAGCAGCTCGCGAAGTCGGATCCGACGCGCGAGGAGCCGTGGTCGCGCATCGCGCAAATCCAGTTCGCACAAAACCATTACGGGCAGGCGATCGTCGCCGCCCAGGAAGCGCTGCAGCGCGACGCGACCGATCGTCAGGCGAAGAGCGTGCTGGCCGTCGCCGGCCTGCGGATCGCGACGCAGTCGCTCGGCGAGCTGCGCCAGGATGCGTCGCTCGCGGGCGACGCGAAGTCCGACGCGCAGGCGCTCGCGAAGCAGCTGCGCGACACGCTCGGCGAGTCGGCGCTGTTCCCGCCGGAGCAGCGGGCGCAGTCGAAGAAGTACACCGGCCGCCGTCCGGTGCATCGTCCGAAGGCGGGGGCCGCACCGGCCGCGGACACGGCAGCGAGCGCCGCCCCGACGCCGACTCCGACGCCGCCCGCCGCGCAAAAGGGCAGCGCGGATCCGTTCGGCGCACTGCGCAACTGAAACCGCAACTGACGCGATAACCACAACTAACCTGGGAGCCGTCGAGATGGCCAAGAAAGAAAGCATTCAGAAAAGCTTGCAGAAAATACGGCCGCCGCGCGTCCAGCTGACCTACGAGGTCGAGAAGGGCGATGCGATCGAGGTGAAGGAACTGCCGTTCGTCGTCGGGGTCGTCGGCGATCTGGCGGGCCAATCCGAAATCGAGCAGCCGAAGCTGCGCGACCGCAAGTTCGTCAACATCGACCGCGACAATTTCGACGACGTGATGAAGGCGATCGAGCCGCGTGCCGCGTTCCAGGTGGAAAACCGCCTGAGCCCGGAAGGCGGCAAGTTCGCGGTCGACCTGAAGTTCCGCTCGCTGTCGGATTTCAGCCCGGACGACGTCGTCGAACAGGTCGAGCCGCTGCGCCGCCTGCTGGAGGCGCGTTCGAAGCTCGCCGACCTGCGCAACAAGCTCGCCGGCAACGACAAGCTCGAGGATCTGCTGTCCGAGGTGCTGAAGAACACGCAGCAGCTGCAGGAGCTCGCGAAGGGCACCGGCGGCGACAAAGACGGCGAATGACGACGGAGTGTTGAGATGAACCAGCAAACGGCTGCGGCCCAAGCGAGCGGCGCGGAATACGCCGCCGGGACTTCGCTGCTCGACGACATCGTCGAGAAAAGCAAGGTCGCGAAATCCGATTCCGAGCATGCGCGTGCGAAGGACCTGATCGGCGAACTCGTGCACCAGGTGCTCGACGGCACGGTGATCGTGTCGGACAACCTGTCGGCGACGATCGATGCGCGCGTCGCGGAACTCGACCGCCTGATTTCCACGCAGCTTTCCGCCGTGATGCACGCGCCGGAATTCCAGCGCCTCGAAAGCACGTGGCGCGGGCTGGATTATCTGGTCAAGGAAAGCAACACGGGCCAGACGATCAAGATCAAGGCGCTGCACGCGCCGAAGCGCGACCTCGTGCGCGACTTCAAGGGCGCGAGCGAGTTCGACCAGAGCGCGCTGTTCAAGAAAGTCTACGAAGAGGAATTCGGCACGTTCGGCGGCTCGCCGTTCGGTGCGCTGATCGGCGATTACGAGATCTCGCGCCAGCCGGAAGACATGTACTTCATCGAGCAGATGTCGCACGTCGCGGCGGCCGCGCATGCGCCGTTCATCGCGTCGGCGTCGCCGGAGTTGCTCGGCCTCGAGTCATTCTCCGACCTCGGCAAGCCGCGCGACCTCGGCAAGGTGTTCGACACCGTCGAATACGCGAAGTGGAAGTCGTTCCGCGACGCGGAGGATTCGCGCTACGTCGGCCTGACGCTGCCGCGCTTCCTCGGCCGCCTGCCGTTCAATCCGAAGGACGGCCAGACCGCGGAGAACTTCAACTTCGTCGAGGACGTCGACGGCACCGATCACGACAAGTACCTGTGGTGCAACGCGGCATGGGCCTTCGCGGCCCGCCTGACGGCCGCGTTCGACGACTTCGGCTGGTGCGCGGCGATCCGCGGCGTCGAAGGCGGCGGCCTCGTCGAGGACCTGCCGACCCACACGTTCAAGACCGACGACGGCGAAGTCGCGCTGAAGTGCCCGACCGAAATCGCGATCACCGATCGCCGCGAGAAGGAGCTGAGCGACCTCGGCTTCATTCCGCTCGTCCATTGCAAGAACTCAGATTACGCCGCGTTCTTCGCTGCGCAGTCGGTGCAGAAGCCCAAAAAATACAGCACCGACAGCGCGAATGCGAACGCCGTCCTGTCCGCCCAGCTTCAGTACATCTTCTCGGTATCGCGCGTCGCGCACTACCTGAAGGCGATGATGCGGGACAAGATCGGCAGCTTCGCATCGGCGCAGAACGTGGAGACTTTCCTCAACCGGTGGATTTCGCAATACGTCCTGCTCGACGACAACGCCTCGCAGGAACAGAAAGCGCAATTTCCGCTGCGCGAGGCATCCATACAAGTGTCGGAGATTCCGGGCAAGCCGGGCTCGTATCGTTCGGTCGCATTCTTGCGCCCGCACTTTCAGCTCGACGAACTCTCGATTTCTCTGCGACTTGTCGCTGATCTGCCCAAACCGGCAAATTCATAAGCGAGTAGATCGCCCGGGCGGGCCGCCTGGGTAGGACGTTAAAACCACCTCTTTGGGGAGTCGAAGGGCCATGTTACATATGCACTTGCAGTTTGGTAGTCCCGCGGTGAAGGGCGAATCCGCGGACAAGGACCACCAGGGCTGGATCGAACTGAAATCGTGGGATCACTCGATCGTTCAGCCGCGTTCGGCAACCGCATCGACCGCTGGCGGTCACACGATGACGCGTTGCGAGCACGGCGACATGATCTTCACGAAGGAAATCGATTCGTCGAGCCCGCTGCTGTACCAGCACGCTTCGGGCGGTACCACGTTCGACGAAGTGACGGTCCATTTCTCGCGCGCGGACGGTGAAGGCAAGCGCGTGCAGTATCTGGAAGTCAAGCTCAAGTACGTGATCATCTCGAGCATCGCCCCGAGCGTTCGCGAGGAAGGTCTGCCCCTCGAGACGTTCTCGTTGAAGTACGCAGCCGTGCAGTGGAAGCAAACCCAGCAGAAGATCGGCGGCAACCAGGGCGGCAACACGCAAGGCGCCTGGAGCCTGACGAAGAACGACAAGACCTACGCGGTCTAAGGTCGGTTGCGGCAACGGGGCGCTTTGCGTCCCGTTGCCGTTTTCGCTGTTCACACCGGCTGATGAAACGATTCGAACCCAGTTTTCTCGACAAGCTGTTCGACGACGAACCGCACCTGCCGGCCTCGGCAGCGATGCGGCAATTGTCGCTGGACGAGCTCAAGAACACGGTCGCCCGCGACGTCGAGGCGATCCTCAACACCCGTATCGCCCACACCGAGAACGAGCTGGCCACGCTGCCGGAATGCCAGAAATCGGTGCTGACCTACGGGCTGAACGATTTCGCGGGGCTGAGCCTCGCGAGCCACTACGATCGCGCATTCATCTGCAAGTCGATCCAGCAGGCGATCGCGCGCCATGAGCCGCGCCTGCAGCAGGTGCAGGTGACGTTCGAGCTGAACGAGCAGGCCACCAACGCGCTCTACTTCGCGATCCAGGCGCTGCTCGTCGTACACCCGGCCGAGGAGCCGGTGAGTTTCGACGCGATGCTGCAACCGTCGACGCTGCAATACTCGGTCACGCGCGCACGCGCGGCGCGAATGCAGTAAATCAAGCCGCCGAGCGGGCCGGACCGCCCGGTGGTCAATCAGGTCCGGCAGAGATATTGAGGTTCGGGGTCGTCGATGGAAGAATTGCTGCCGTATTACGAACGCGAATTATCGTTTTTGCGGCGCTATTCGCGCGATTTCGCCGAACGCTATCCGAAGATCGCCGCGCGTCTCGCGGTGTCGGGCGAGCACTGCGAGGATCCGCACGTCGAGCGGATGATCGAATCGTTCGCGCTGCTCGGCGCGCGCATCAACAAGAAGCTCGACGACGACTACCCGGAATTCACCGAAGCGCTGCTGGAAGTGCTGTATCCGCACTACCTGCGGCCATTCCCGTCGTGCTCGATCGCGCAGTTCACGCCGGCTTCGCCCGGCCAGCAGACCGAGCCGGTCGTGATCGATCGCGGCACCGAGCTGAAGAGCCGCCCGATCCGCGGCGTGCAATGCCGGTTTCGCACCGCCTACGACGTGACGCTCGCGCCGATCCGCATCTCGGAGGCGCGCTATACGCCGGTCGCGCTCGCGCCGAGCGCGACGGTGCTGCCGTCGAACGCGACGGGCGTGATCTCGATCACGTTCGAATCGCTCGCCGCGCAGCTCGATCTCGGCGCGCTGAAGCTGTCGACGCTGCGCGCGCATCTGCACGGCGAGCAGTCGTTCGTCGCCGCGCTGACCGACTGCCTGTTCGTCAACGTGCTCGGCGCGTATGTCGAGCCCGAACGCAACGGCCGCTGGACCGCGCTGCGCAAGCTGCCGATCGCGCAGGCCGGCTTCGCCGAGGACGACGCGCTGATCGACTATCCGGCGAAGTCGCATCCCGCGTACCGGCTGCTCACCGAATACTTCGCGTTTCCCGACAAGTTCGATTTCGTCGACTTCGACCTCGCGGCGATCGCACGCGCATCGGGCCGCTGCCAGCGCGCGACGCTGCACCTCGTCCTGCAGGACGTGCGCAGCGATTCGCACGTCGCGCGCCTGCTGGAGCTACTGACGGCGAGCCATTTCCGGCTGTTCTGCACGCCGATCGTCAATCTGTTCCGCCAGCACGGCGAACCGATCCGCATCACGCACCGCGCGGTGTCGTATCCGGTGATCGCCGAGGCGCGGCGCGCATTCGCGTACGAGGTGTACGCGATCGATTCGGTGAAGCTCGTCCGGCAGCAGGCGCACGAGGAATCGGTGATCGAGTTTCGCCCGTTCTATTCGCTGCATCACGGCGAATCGGCGCGGATCGGCCATTACTGGTTCGCGCGCCGCAACGACTGGGTCGCGCAGAAGAGCCCGGGCTACGAAACCGAAATCTCGATCGTCGACATCGACTTCGAGCCGACGTCGCCGCAAACCGACACGCTGAGCCTCGATCTCACCTGCACGAACCGCGACCTGCCGGCGATGCTGGCGTTCGGCCTCGAGGGCGGCGACCTGTTCCAGGAAGGCGGCGCGCAGACGAGCGGCATCTCGATGCTGCGCCGCCCGACGCAGAGCGTGCGCTTCGAGCGCGGCCGCGCCGCGCACTGGCGGCTCGTGTCGCACCTCGCGCTCAATCACGTGTCGCTCGTCGCGCACGGCCTCGCGCCGCTGAAGGAAATGCTGACGCTGTACGACCTGCGACGCACGGCCGTGTCGATGCGCCAGATCGACGGCCTGGCCGGCGTCGAGCAGCGCGGCGCCGTGCAGTGGCTGCCCGGCAAGCCGTTCGCGACCTTCGTGCGCGGCATCGAGATCCGGCTGACGATCGACGAGGAACACTTCGTCGGCGCGAGCCTCGCGTCGTTCGTGCGCGTGCTCGACAGCTTCTTCGGGCTGTACGTCCACCTCAACAGTTTCGTTCAATTGGTCGTCGTGTCGAAGCGCACCGGCGAGGAGATCATCCGATGCAAGCCCCGAACCGGCGAATCGATCCTGGCGTAGTCGACGCGCTGCTCGACGAGCCGCACCGCTTCGAGTTCTTCCAGGCGGTGCGCGTGCTCGAAGGGCTGTTCGCGCGGCAGGCGTCGGACGCGCCCGGCGCGTGGCGGCAGGGCGACGTGGTCGCGCAGCGCATCGCATTCCGCAACACGCTGTCGCTCGGCTTCCCGCCGAGCGAGATCGAAGGCGCGCGCTCGTTCGACGGCGACGGCGCGCCGCTGAACTCGGACGAGCAGCGCGGCGCCGCGCTGGCCGCCGGCGAGCTGGGCCGCGTCGAGCTGACGCCGGCGTTCTTCGGGCTGCTCGGCGGGCAGGGCGCGCTGCCGCTGCACTACACCGAGCAGATCGTCGCGCGCGAACACCTGCGGCGCGACCACGCGGCGCGCGCGTTCTTCGACGTGTTCTCGAACCGCGCGACCGCGCTGTTCTATGCGGCGTGGAAGAAATACCGGCTGCCGTTCCATTACGAACTCGACCGCGACGAGCGCTACCTGCCGCTGTTGCTCGCGATCGCGGGCGTGCCGAGCGACGAGGTGCGCGACAGTCTCGCGGCCGGCCCGGGCGGCGTGCTCGACGAAGCCGTGGCCGGCTACGCGCTCGCCGCGCGGCACCGGCCGATGTCGGCCGCCTACCTGCAGCGCACGCTGTCCGATTACTTCCGCGTGCCGGTGAAGATCGACCAGTTCGTCGGCAAGTGGTACGACGTGCCGCCCGACCAGCTGAGCGTGCTCGGTGAGGTCAACGCGGTGCTTGGTGCGACGGCGCTCGTCGGCGAGCGCGTGTGGCAGCGCGACATGCGCGCGCGGATCGTCGTCGGCCCGCTGTCCAAGCGCGACTACGAGGCGTTCCTGCCCGGCGGCGCGCACGCCATCGCGCTCGAACGGATGCTGACGCTGCTCGCCGGCGTCACGCTCGAGTACGAGGTGAAGCTCGTGCTCAAGCGCACGGAAGTCGGCGCGAGCGTGCTCGGCGCGGGTTCGCGGCTCGGCTGGGACGCGTTCCTGTGCACGCGCGACGCGCCCGAGGACCGCTCGGACGCCCGCTACGAACTGCACGTGATTCACTGACCTAACAACAACACGCAATCGAACCTGAGATCGACGCCATGAGCACGCCTCTGAAGACCCTGATCACGAAACTGAACCCGCTGTGCCGCCACGCGACCGAGCGGGCGGCGAGCGCGTGCCTGGCGCGCGGCCATTACGAGGTCGATCTGGAGCACCTGTTCCTCGCGTTGCTCGACGAAGCGACGGGCGACCTGCCGCTCGCCTTGCGCGCGAGCCGCGTCGATCCGCATGCGCTGCATGCCGATCTCGAACGCGAGCTCACGCGCCTGAAGACAGGCAACACGCGCACGCCGGTGTTCTCCGTGCACCTGATCGCGCTGTTCGAGCAGGCGTGGCTGATCGCGTCGCTCGATTCGCAGCTCGGCCGCATCCGGTCGGGGCATCTGCTGCTCGCACTGCTGACCGCGCCGGATCTCGCGCAATTCGCACAACGGATGTCGTCGCGGTTCGCGGAAATGAACGTGACGGACCTGAAGCACAAGTTCGACGAAATCATGGCTGGCTCGAGCGAAGCCGAGCCGCGCCAGGCGGACGACGACGGCAGCGACGCCGCGCCGGCCGCCGACGGCTTTGCACCCGCGGCCGGCCCGTCGAAGACGCCCGCGCTCGACACGTACACGACCAACCTCACGCAGCGCGCGCGCGACGGCAAGATCGATCCGGTGATCGGCCGCGAAGCCGAAATCCGCCAGGCGATCGACATCCTGATGCGCCGCCGCCAGAACAACCCGATCATGACCGGCGAGGCCGGCGTCGGCAAAACGGCGGTCGTCGAAGGGCTCGCGCTGCGGATCGCGGCCGACGACGTGCCGCCGCCGTTGCGCGGCGTCGCGCTGCACGTGCTCGACATGGGGCTGCTGCAGGCCGGCGCGAGCGTGAAGGGCGAGTTCGAGAACCGCCTGAAGAGCGTGATCGACGAAGTGAAGAAGAGCGCGCATCCGATCATCCTGTTCATCGACGAGGCGCACACAATCATCGGCGCGGGCGGCCAGGCCGGCCAGAACGACGCGGCGAACTTGCTGAAGCCGGCGCTCGCGCGCGGCGAGCTGCGCACGATCGCCGCGACGACGTGGAGCGAATACAAGAAGTACTTCGAGAAGGATGCGGCACTCGCGCGGCGCTTCCAGGTCGTGAAGGTCGAGGAGCCGAGCGAGCCGCTGGCCGCCGCGATGCTGCGCGGGATGTCGGGCCTGATGGAGAAGCACTTCAACGTGCGGATTCTCGACGATGCGATCACCGAGGCCGTGCGCCTGTCGCACCGCTACATCAGCGGCCGCCAGCTGCCGGACAAGGCGATCAGCGTGCTCGACACCGCGTGCGCGAAGGTCGCGCTCGCGCACAGCGCGACGCCGGCGGCGATCGACGACACGAAGAAGCGCATCGAGCGCATCGATGCGGAAATCGCGTCGCTGGAGCGCGAGGCGGCGGGCGGCGCGGCGCACGACGAGCGGCTCGGCGAGCTGCGCGGCGCGCGCGACACGGCGCTCGAACATCTGGCGAAGGATGAAGAACGCTATGAGGCCGAGCGCGTGATCGTCGCCGAGATCACCGAACTGCGCGACGCGCTCGACAAGGCGCGCGGCCCGTCGGAAGACGGCGCACCCGTCGATGTGCCGGCCACGCGCGAGAAGCTGACCGAACGCGTCGCGGCGCTGCATGCGCTGCAAGGCGGCGAGCCGATGGTGCCGCTGCAGGTCGACGGCCACGTCGTCGCCGAGATCGTCGCCGCGTGGACGGGCATTCCGCTCGGCCGGATGGTGAAGGACGAAATCGACACCGTGCTGAACCTGCAGCCGCTGCTGACCGCGCGCGTGATCGGCCAGGACCATGCGCTGGAGGCGATCGCGCAGCGCGTGCGCACCGCGACCGCGAACCTCGAGGATCCGAACAAGCCGCGCGGCGTGTTCATGTTCGTCGGGCCGTCGGGCGTCGGCAAGACCGAGACGGCGCTGGCGCTGGCCGACATCCTGTACGGCGGCGAGCGCAAGATGGTCACGATCAACATGAGCGAGTACCAGGAAGCGCACAGCGTGTCGGGCCTGAAGGGCTCTCCGCCGGGCTACGTCGGTTACGGCGAGGGCGGCGTGCTGACCGAGGCCGTGCGCCGCAACCCGTATTCCGTCGTGCTGCTCGACGAGGTCGAGAAGGCGCACCCGGACGTGCTCGAGATGTTCTTCCAGGTGTTCGACAAGGGCACGATGGACGACGCGGAAGGGCGCGAGATCGACTTCCGCAACACGCTGATCATCCTGACGTCGAACGTCGGTTCGGCCGCGGTGATGCAGGCGTGCCTGAACAAGCCGGCCGAGGAACTGCCCGATCCGGATGCGCTCGCCGAGACGCTGCGTCCGCAACTGTACAAGGCCTTCAAGCCGGCGTTCCTCGGCCGGATGAAGGTCGTGCCGTACTACCCGATTTCCGACGACGTGCTGGCCGAGATCATCGAGCTGAAGCTCGAGCGTATCCGCCGCCGGATCGACGCGAACCACAAGGCCGCGTTCGAATGGGACGAATCGCTCGTCGACGCGGTGCTCGCGCGCTGCACCGAGGTCGATTCGGGCGCCCGCAACGTCGACCACATCCTGAACGGCACGCTGCTGCCGGAGATCGCGGGCCACGTGCTCGGCCGGATCGCCGACGGCGCGGCCATCGCGCGCATCGCGGTGCGTGCGGACGAGGCCGGCGAATTCGCGTACACCGTCGAATGAGCCCCGCGCGCGACATCTGATGCATCAACGGATTCACTGAACCATGCCGATCAATCTCCCCGAGCTGCTGACGCCGATCAGCGACGCGTCGCCCAGCGGCGACGACCTGCTGTTTTCGAACGAATTCGACGCGATCCAGGACGCGCGGCGCTACGACGACCCGACGCTCGACCAGGGCGAATGGGTGACCGAGATCAAGGAGGCCGACTGGGGCTTCGTCGTCGATCATGCGGGCGAGCTGCTGCGCACGCGCACGAAGGACCTGCGGCTCGCCGTGTGGCTCACCGAGGCACTCGCGCTCGAGGACGGCATCACCGGCCTCACCGAGGGCTATGCGCTGCTCGAGGGCCTGTGCCGCGACTTCTGGGACACCTTTCACCCGCTGCCCGAGGACGACGACATCGAGCACCGGCTCGGCAACGTCGCATGGCTGTCCGGCCGCACGGCCGAACTGCTGCGCGCGGTGCCGCTGACGGACGGCGCATCGAATGCGTTCAGCACGCTCGACTGGGAAGTCGCGCAGCACGTCGCGCAGTCGATCAAGCGCGATCCCGAACACGCGGACGATATCGCGCGCGGCAAGCCGTCGATCGAGCAGATCGATGCGTCGCGGCGCGTGACGTCGATCGCGTTCTACACGGCGCTGCTGGCGAACCTGAAGGCGTTCGAATTCGCGCTCGATGCGTTCGAGGAGCGGCTCGTCGAGCGCGCGGGCGATTCGGCGCCGAGCTTCCGGCAGGCGCGCGACGCGTTCGAGACCGTATACCGGCTCGCCGAGCGCTTTGCGCGCGAACAAGGCTATACGGGTAGCGCGCCGCACACGCAGGCGGCGCCGCAGGCCCAGTCAGAACGCATCGAGCCGGTGTTCGGCCAGCCGATCCAGACCGAGGAGACTCACGTGCAGCAGCAGACCGCTTCGCGTCCTCCGGTGACGCAGATGATCGCCGGCATCCAGAACCGTGCGCAGGCCGTCGACCAGTTGCGTGCGGTGGCGCGCTATTTCCGTCAGACCGAGCCGCACAGCCCGGTCGCGTATCTCGCCGACAAGGCGGCCGAATGGGCCGACATGCCGCTGCACAAGTGGCTCGAGAGCGTCGTGAAGGACGACGGGTCGTTGTCGCATATTCGGGAGCTGCTGGGCGTGCGGCCGGACGAGCAGGCGTGAACGACCATTTTCGATCTGAGAGCGCGGGCCCGGCGGGCTCGTGATGAACGAGAAGAAGGGTGACGCATGAACGTGACCGAACTGGCACAGGCGATTCGTGGTGGAGGACGAAGGGCTGTTCGGCTCCTGGTGGCACAGTGAAGACGGGAACGCACACACGTTCGTCATCACCGACGACCTGCATACGGTCGACGCGCTGTCACCGAAGGGCGTGCTGGTTGCGCCGCGGTTCGACGAGCATCCGGCGGCGCAGTTGTGCCGCGAGGCCGTCGCAGATGGGAAGGCGACGCTCAATCACGCGCTGCCCATCGATCGATCATGCGATGTGGGACGCGATTCGCGCGACACACGAGCGGGAGTTGCTGGAGACGCGTAGTGACGCGGCGTAGATTCGTGCCGGCGGTGGGGCTGCTTGCGGTCGCTTTGAGCTTGAGCGCGTGCGGCAAGTCGGAGCCGGTGTATAGCGGAGTCTCGGTTATTGCCCACAATTACCTGCCGTACAACGTCGACGGATTTTCGATCACGGATGCGCATGGAAACAAGGCCTTCGGGGGAAACAGCTTGCCGGGCGGCGGGGGCGGGGTGACCTGCTGCTACAAACTCGAGGGCACGCAATTCGTCGTCAAATGGAGTTATGTCGACGTCGACCAGTGGCACAAAGGTTACGAGGAAACCCTGCACGCCGAGGCAAGGGTCGCGATGTCGTCGACTCAGGTTCCGGAAAAGATCGGCGATCGAATTATCGAGGTGCACTTTTACCCGGATCGTCACGTCGAGCTGCAATTTCCCGGTGCGCTGGCGGATACGTCGCGCATTCCGATGATCGATGTGTCGCGCTGGATGTCCAGCCGCTACCAGAATGAATTAAACCGGAAGTACGACGAACGAGAAGATCAGCAGTTTCGACGCATCGTCCGTGTCGTAGCGATGGCATGGTTGAAATACCGACTCACGGATCTCGATGATCTCGAGCAGTACGCGTACTACAACTTGCTTGTGAACAGCCGGTTCGATGCGCATCCGGCGGTCCAGCACATACTGCAGACTGCTGCCGGCAAGCCGGGGATGTTCGCGAAGTCGATACGGTCATTGCCGAAGGGGGTGTTGTCTGCGTTGACGAATGACCAATTCGAGCTGCGGATTCAACCGGTCGATGCAACACACTAGAATCTGCGCAAGCAGCGGAGGTGTTGCAAATGAAGCAGAGGCCGAGGATCTACTATTCTGAGAGT
>NZ_CADFEH010000032.1:0-87599 GCF_902833155.1 Burkholderia sp. BCC1047
CTTGGCGAGTTGGCAGCATCACTACAACTGGCATCGAGCTCATAGCGCCATCGGCGGCATTGCGCCGATGGCGAGACTTCCTGCGTCGAGAAACAACCTCTTGACGCTTCACAGCTAGCCGTTCCTTTCACTCGGAGCGGCAATAACCCGTCATACCGCCTCTGGCCGTCGAAATGCGCACGGACCCGCGCGGAGCAGGGTTGCAAGAGTCTACGGAGGAGCCGAAAAAGAAAAAGCCCCGCAAGTCCAAGAACTTGCGGGGCTTTGTCACCGCTTTTGGCGGAGACGGAGGGATTCGAACCCTCGATCCAGGTTTTGGCCCAGATGCTCCCTTAGCAGGGGAGTGCCTTCGACCTCTCGGCCACGTCTCCCAAACTTTCGCTCGCACCAGGGAGGCAGTGCGACGAGAACGAAATAATATAGGGTTTCGAACCGCGCGTCAATTTCCGTGACGCATTTTCTTCAATGCATCACGAAAAATTCACGACGCCTGGTCGAGTTCGAACACCTTGTGCAGCGCGCGGACGGCCAGCTCCATGTACTTTTCGTCGATCAGCACCGAAATCTTGATTTCGGACGTCGAGATCATCTGGATGTTGATGCCCTCTTCCGACAGCGTGCGGAACATCTTGCTCGCGACGCCCACGTGCGAACGCATGCCGACGCCGACGACCGACACCTTCGACACCTTCGGGTCGCCCTGCACGCGCTCGGCGCTCACATGGCCCTGCACCTGGTTGGTGAGGATGTCCATCGCCTTCTGGTAGTCGCCGCGACCGACCGTGAACGTGAAGTCGGTTTTGCCTTCGACGCTCTGGTTCTGGATGATCATGTCGACGTCGACGTTCGCATCGGCCACCGGGCCGAGGATCTGATATGCGATGCCCGGCTTGTCGGGCACGCCCATCACCGCAATGCGTGCTTCGTCGCGCTGGAACGCGATGCCGGAAATGACTGCCTTTTCCATGGTCTCGTCTTCTTCAAAAGTAATCAGGGTGCCCGAGCGCATTTCTTCGTCGAGCGCAATCAGCGGATCGGTCAGGCTCGACAGCACACGCGTCTTCACCTGGTATTTGCCGGCGAATTCGACCGAGCGGATCTGCAGGACCTTCGAGCCGAGGCTGGCCATTTCCAGCATCTCCTCGAACGTCACGCGATCGAGGCGGCGCGCCTCTTCGACGACGCGCGGATCGGTCGTGTAGACGCCGTCGACGTCGGTATAGATCAGGCACTCTTCGGCGCCCAGCGCAGCGGCCACCGCCACCGCCGACGTGTCCGAGCCGCCGCGGCCCAGCGTCGTGATGTGACCGTCCGGATCGACGCCCTGGAAGCCCGTGATGATCACGACCTTGCGGGCGTTCAGGTCGGCCTTCACGCGCTCGTCGTCGATCGAGTGAATGCGTGCCTTCGTAAACGCGCTGTCCGTCTTGATCGGCACTTGCCAGCCGGCATAGCTCACGGCCTCGACGCCGATTTCCTGCAGCGCGATCGACAGCAGGCCGACGCTGACCTGCTCGCCGGTCGACGCGATCATGTCGAGCTCACGCGGGCTCGGCTGGCTCGAAATCTCTTTCGCAAGACCGAGCAGACGGTTGGTTTCGCCGGACATCGCCGAAGGCACGACCACCATCTGGTGCCCGGCCTGATGCCATTTTGCGACGCGTTTCGCGACGTTCTTGATGCGCTCGACCGAGCCCATCGAAGTGCCGCCGTATTTGTGTACGATGAGTGCCATTGTCGTTCTGAACTGGAGGAGAAGCCGCACGGGCGCGCTGGGCAGGCCGCGTTGCCGTTCGGTCACGCGGCTTGTGGCTGTGGACGGACGACGAGGGGGACGGCTGGGACGCAACACGCAAGCGTGACGGATTTTGCCCGGAAGGCCGATCAGGCCGCGCAAACCGGGTACGTCACGCGGAAAACCTGCACAAAACGCTCAAAAATCGAGCCGAGCAAACGACCGAGCGTACCCGATAGACGCCCACTTGACAAGCCGCGCGCCGTGTCACCGGCCGTTCCGGCGCTGTTTACCAAATGGTGAAAATGGGCGCGCCATCGCGCCGCCGGCAGCCCGCCGCCGCTATGCGATCAGCAGGTCGGGACGCCATTCGAGCCGGCGCCATGCGGCGGCGCCCAACGTCGCGTCGGCAAGCTCGCCGATGTCGCGATTGACGCCCAGCCGCGGCACGTAGATCAGCCGGTCACCCGAAAACAGCAGCGGCACGTCGCGCTGCCAGGCCGGCACGCCGCGCTCCTGGAACAGGTTCTTCAGCGTCCGGCCGGGCCCGCCCGGCGACGTGCGCATCCGTTCGCCACCGGCCCGCGCGCGCGCCACCAGCCGCGCACCGCGCAGCAGCGCCTCCGGCACCGCATCGGCGCTGCCCGCATCGGCCGGCGCGAACACGAACGTGCCGCGCCATCCCGGCAGGCGCCACACTTCCTGCCCGTCCCACGCGAGTGCCACCTCCGGTTGCGACGTGCCCGTGCCGTGGTCGGCCGACTCGCTGCTGTCGCCCGCTTCCCAGTAGACGACATCGCGATAGAGCCGCAGGCACTGCCCCGCGTGATCGACGCGCAGCGCATGCGCGTCGTGGGCCGCGCGCAGTTGCCGCATCATGTTGGCGAGCCGGGCCGCCGACGCGCCCGGCAAACCGAGCCGGCGCATCCAGAAGCGCAGCAGGTTCGCGCCGCGCGTGTCGTCGAAGCCGATCAGCGCGTCGCGCGACAGCGCCTGACCGTCATCGCGCGCGGCGACGGCAAAATCCAGCTCGGCCAGATCGTCGAGCAGCCGCTGAGCGGCCGCCGCATGCTGGGCCGCGCGACCGAGCGCGTCGCGAAAGCCCGGGAAATGCACGGCCAGCGCCGGCAGCACGTCGACGCGCAGCGCATTGCGCGCATAGCGCGTATCGCCGTTCGATTCGTCGTCGATCCACGCGAGCGCGTGCTGCTCCGCATAGCGCTCAAGTTGTGCGCGCAACAGTCTCAGCAACGGACGCACGCGCTCGATGCTCACGCCGTCGGGACGATAACGCGGGGCCATCGCGGCGAGCCCCGCGATTCCCGCCCCGCGCAACAGTTGCAGCAGCACCGTCTCGGCCTGATCGTCCGCATGTTGCGCGAGCCACAGCGCCGCCACGCCGTGGCGTTCGCCCATCTCGTCGAGCGCCGCGTAGCGACGCTCGCGCGCCGTCGCCTCAATACCGAGCCCGCTGTCGCGCGGCACGTCGACGCGCATCGATTCGAATGCGACACCGAGCCGCGCCGCCTGCCCTTCGGCATGCGCGACCCACGCATCGGCGTTCGCGCTCAGGCCGTGATGCACGTGCAGCGCGACGCAGCGCGACGCGCCCGCGACGCGCACGGCCGCATCGAGCAGCACGGTCGAATCGAGGCCGCCGCTGTACGCGATCGCGATGCGCGCATCCGGCGGCAGGCCGGAAAGCGCAACGCCGACCGCGTCGAGTACGACGCGGTCGGCGGAGAATTCGGTGGGCGGGATCACGAGCGGGACGCGCGCGCAGCGGCGCGCGCATTGAATACACGGCCGGTCATGCGCCCGGCGTGGTTTCCTTGAACTTGCCGTAGGCCATCAGGCGCTCGAAGCGGCGCTCGCGCAGCGCATCGATGCTCATGCCCTGGAACTGGCGCAGCGAATCGGCCAGCGCACGGCGCAGCAGCGCGGCCATGCCCTTCGGATCGCGATGCGCGCCGCCGAGCGGCTCGTTGATGATCTTGTCGATCAGGCCGAGCGCCTTCAGGCGGTGCGCGGTCAGGCCCAGCGCTTCCGCGGCTTCCGGCGCCTTCGCGGCGCTCTTCCACAGGATCGACGCGCAGCCTTCCGGCGAGATCACCGAGTAGGTCGAGAACTGCAGCATCATCACGGTATCGGCCACGGCGATCGCGAGCGCGCCGCCCGAACCGCCCTCGCCGATCACCGTCGTGATGATCGGCGTCTTCAGCTCGGCCATCACGTACAGGTTGCGGCCGATCGCCTCCGACTGGCCGCGCTCTTCCGCGCCGATGCCCGGGTACGCACCCGGCGTGTCGACGAACGTGAAGATCGGCAGCCCGAACTTCTCGGCCAGACGCATCAGGCGTTCGGCCTTCCGATAGCCTTCCGGACGCGGCATCCCGAAGTTGCGCGCGGCGCGCTCCTTCGTGTCGCGACCCTTCTGGTGACCGATCACCATGCACGGATGGCCGCCGAAGCGCGCGAGACCGCCGACGATCGACAGGTCGTCCGCGAACGCGCGATCGCCATGCAGCTCGTGAAAATCGGTAAACAGTTCCGCGACGTAATCGAGCGTGTACGGCCGCTGCGGATGCCGCGCGATCTGCGAAACCTGCCACGGCGACAGGTTCGCGTAGAGGTCTTTCGTCAGTTGCTGGCTTTTCTTCGACAGCCGCTCGATTTCTTCCGAAATATCGACAGCCGAGTCGTCCTGCACGAATCGCAGCTCTTCGATCTTGGCCTCGAGTTCGGCGATCGGCTGTTCGAAATCCAGAAATGTGGTCTTCATGTGTTCGAATCCTTGGGTCTTGCGGCAGCGCGTATTCTACCCGCGCGGGCGATGCTCAAAACCGGCTCTCAACTATTGATGTTTAAAACCCGATAGCCGACACTCAGGCGTCGGCGTCGGGCGCATCGAGGCTGCGCCACATGTACCAGGTCGCGACGGTGCGCCACGGCTCCCAGTTGGCCGCAACCTCGCGCGCCTCGCTGCGCGTGACGGGTTCTCCGCTGAAGTAATTGACGCTGATCGCTCGGATCAGGCCCGGGTCGTCGAGCGGCAGCACGTCCGGCCGCGACAGGTTGAAGATCAGGAACATCTCGGCCGTCCAGCGGCTGATGCCGCGGATCTGCGTGAGTTCCGCGATCACGTCCTCGTCGTCCATCGACATCCATTTGTCGACGTGCAGCGCCCCCGACACGAAATGCTGCGCGAGATCGAGGATGTATTCCGTCTTGCGCTTGGACAACCCGCACGCGATCAGCTTGTCCGCGCCGAGCCGGATCACCGGTTGCGGCGCGAGCTTCGGACAGGCGTCCTCGATGCGCGCCCACAGCGACTGGGCGGACGGCACCGAAATCTGCTGGCCGACGACCGAGCGCGCGAGCGTGACGAACGGGTCGCCGCGCTTCACGAGATGCGCGGGACCGAACTTCGGAATCAGTTTCTTCAGGATCCGGTCACGCTTGACGAGATCCGCGCACGCCTTGTCCCAATAGGCGGGACGCACGACGACCTCCTCGCCGTCCGCTTCGGACGCCCGTGTCTTGCGGGCCGCGTCGGCGGCCGGCAGCGCGGCTGCCGGCTGCGCATGACCGTTCAGCGCGCCGTTCGGCACGGCGCGTGTCGCGTCCGCCTTCGTCGCCGGGACGCGCTTGGCTGCCGGACGCGCGGCGACCGGAGTCGCGCGCCTGACCGGCGCTTTTCTGGCCGTTGCCATCTTGCCTCCTACCTGACGGATCGGTCAGTGGAACGCGCCGCGCTCATACGCGACGCCATTCGGTCGATCCGCCCGGTTTGTCTTCAAGTGCGATGCCGGCTTCGAGCAGTTCCGCCCGGATCCGGTCCGCTTCGGCATAGTCCTTCGCTTGCTTCGCCGCGACGCGCGCGGCGATCTTCGCTTCGATCTCGTCGGCCGCGAGCCCGCCCGCCTGCGCGGCGCCGGACGCCTGCTGCAGGAACGCGCGCGGTTCGCGGCCCAGCAGGCCGAGCAGGCCCGCCAGCTGTTTCAGTTGCCGCGCGAGCGACGCATCGCGCGTGCGGTTGACTTCGCCCGCCAGCTCGAACAGCGTCGCCACCGCGACCGGCGTGTTGAAATCGTCGTTCATCGCGGCCGCGAAACGCTGCGCATGCGGCTCGCTCCAGTCGAGCGGGAGCGTGTCGGGCTCGACATCCTTCAGCGCGGTGTACAGACGCGTGAGCGACGCGCGCGCGTCGTCGAGATGCACGTCGCTGTAATTGAGCGGCGAACGGTAGTGCGTGCGCACGATGAAGAAGCGCATGACTTCCGCGTCGTAACGCTCGAGCACTTCGCGGATCGTGAAGAAGTTGCCGAGCGATTTCGACATCTTCTCGTTGTCGACCTGCACGAAGCCGTTGTGCATCCAGTAATTGACGAACGTCTCGCCGGTCGCGCCTTCGCTCTGCGCGATCTCGTTCTCGTGGTGCGGGAATTGCAGGTCCTGCCCGCCGCCGTGGATGTCGAAATGATTGCCGAGCAGCGAGCAGCCCATCGCCGAGCACTCGATGTGCCAGCCCGGACGCCCCATCCCGTACTTCGACGCCCACGACGCGCCTTCGGGCTCGTCCGCCTTCGCGCGCTTCCACAGCACAAAGTCGAGCGGATCCTGCTTCGCATCGTTCGCGGCGACGCGTTCGCCCGCGCGGAGATCGTCGAGCGACTTGCCCGACAGCTTCCCGTAGTTCGCGAACTTGCGCACCGAGTAATTGACGTCGCCGTCGGTCGCCTGGTACGCGTAGCCGTTCGCCTCGAGCGTCTCGATCATGCCGAGCATCTGCGGGATGAACTGCGTCGCGCGCGGCTCGATGTCGGGCCGCTGGATGCCGAGCGCGGCTTCATCCTCGTGCATCGCGCCGATGAAGCGCTCGGTCAGCGACTTGATCGTCTCGCCGTTCTCGACCGCACGGCGGATGATCTTGTCCTCGATGTCGGTGATGTTGCGCACGTACGTGACCCGATAGCCGATCGCACGCAGCCAGCGCTGGACGAGGTCGAACACGACCAGCATGCGCGCATGGCCCACGTGACAATAGTCGTAGACGGTGATCCCGCATACGTACATCCGCACTTCGCCGGGCTGGCGCGGCACGAAAACTTGCTTGTCACGCGCGAGCGTGTTGTAGATGCGCAGTGATTCCATAGAGATGAACCGTGAGCCGAAGGAAACCGCCCTGGCGAAGCTCGCCCAGCATGTGAAACGGACGGACCATCTGCCGCGGCGCCAGGCCGCGCGTCCTCGATATCACATGGGGCGGTCAGGCTGCAAGCACAGCGGTGACGGCCACGAGAGGCTAAGAAAGACTGTCTGCCGCTCGCCGGAACGCGCAGACGTTTTGTTAGAATGGGTCGGAGTATAACATTCCGATTTACGCCTATGAAACCTCATCGCGGCCGCGCGCCGAGCGCTGCGACCCTCGTTGCGACCACCGTCATGGGCGTCGCGCTGACGCTTTTCGCGGCGCCCGCGGCGCATGCGCAAAAGGCCCCGGCGGTCGCCGACGGCACCCCCGAAGTCGACGCATCGATCGCCGGCAAGCAGTGGAAGCAGGCGCTCGCGCAGCTCGACGCGCGCATCGCGTCGAACCCGCGCGACGTGCAGGCGCAGTTCAAGCGCGGCACCGTGCTGGCCCGCCTGAACCGCGACGACGACGCGATCCAGCAGTTCGTCGCGATCACGCAGGCGTACCCCGAACTGCCCGAGCCGTACAACAATCTCGCGGCGCTCTACGCGAAGCACGGCCGCTACGACGAAGCGCGCACCGCGCTCGTCACCGCGACGCAATCGAACCCGAGCTACTCGCTCGCGTACGAGAACCTCGGCGATCTGTACCTGCGCCTCGCGGCCGAATCGTACAAGCGCGCGCAATCGCTCGGCCGCACGAGCGGCGCGACCGCGCAGCGCCTCGCCGATCTGCAGAAAATCGTGTCGCCGTCGAAAGCCGCGCCGAACGCCCGCGCGACGTCGCCGGCCACGCGCGACTACACCGACCGCGCCGCCGCGAACGTGAGCACCACCACGCTGCCGATGTCGCCGACGTTCCAGTTCAGCGGTCCGTCGGGCGCACTGGCGGCACCGTACGTCGCGCCGTCGAAATAAGCGGCGCGGCCTTCCTTCCCTCCCAACCTGAGGATCGCAATGAAACGTCTGTTGCTGGCGCTTGGCGGCGCCGCCCTTCTCGCGACCGCGCCCGCGTTCGCGCAAACGGCCACCGCGCACCCCGTCGTGCAGCTGAAGACCTCGCAGGGCGACATCCGCGTCGAGCTCTATCCGGAGAAGGCGCCGAAATCCGTCGCCAACTTCCTCGATTACGTGAAGGCCGGCCAGTACAACGGCACGATCTTCCATCGCGTGATCAAGGGCTTCATGATTCAGGGCGGCGGCTACAAGACCAACTTCGAGGAAAAGCCGACCCGCGCGCCGATCCCGCTGGAAAGCCGCAATGGTCTGAAGAACCTGACGGGCACGATCGCGATGGCGCGCACGAGCGATCCGAATTCGGCCACCGCGCAGTTCTTCATCAACACGGTCGACAACGGCGGCCTCGACTACCCGAACCCGGACGGCAACGGCTATGCGGTGTTCGGCAAGGTCGTGTCGGGCCTCGACGTCGTGAAGAAGATCGAAGGCGTGGCGACGACCTCGCGCGGGCCGATGCAGGACGTGCCGGCGCAACCGGTCGTGATCGAATCGGCGAGCATCGTCTCCAAGTAAGCACCTGCCGGCACGTCCGGCGCCACACGCGGCCGCGTCGCACGACCGGCCGCGTGCCATTTAAACCGCCTCACCGAAGGAATTCATCATGGTTGAACTGCATACGAACCACGGCGTGATCAAGCTCGAACTCGACGCCGCGAAGGCACCGAAGACGGTCGAGAACTTCCTGAACTACGTGAAGAAGGGCCATTACGACGGCACCGTGTTCCATCGCGTGATCAACGGCTTCATGATCCAGGGCGGCGGCTTCGAGCCGGGCCTGAAGCAGAAGCCGACCGACGCGCCGATCGACAACGAGGCGAACAACGGCCTGAAGAACGACAACTACACGGTCGCGATGGCGCGCACGAACGATCCGCACTCGGCGACCGCCCAGTTCTTCATCAACGTGAACGACAACGACTTCCTGAACCACTCGTCGCCGACGCCGCAGGGCTGGGGCTACGCTGTGTTCGGCAAGGTCGTCGAAGGCCAGGACGTGGTCGACAAGATCAAGGGCGTCAAGACGGGCAACGCCGGCTTCCATCAGGACGTGCCGACCGACGACGTCGTGATCGAAAAGGCCGTGGTGGTCTGACGCACCAGCCGTTACGGAGGCACTTCGATGTTGCAGGAGAGTCCGCCGCGAAGCGTCTCCGCGGGCGTGCCGGGCGAGCGCGAATACGCGCAAGCCGCACGCCCGTTCCTGTTTCTGTCCGATCTGCACCTGAGCGAGGCGATTCCGAAGACGGTCGCCGCGTTCGAGCATTTCGTGAAATACACCGCCGACAGCGCCGACTCGGTGTTCATCCTCGGCGACCTGTTCGAATACTGGATCGGCGACGACATCCTCGACGACGATCCGTTCGCCGCGCGCATGGCCGCGCTGATGCATACGTTTTCGGAGCGCGGGATCGCGCTCTACGTGATGCACGGCAACCGCGATTTCCTGCTCGGCCGGCGCTTCATGAAGGCCGCCGGCGCGATGCTGTTGCCCGATCCGGCGCTGATCATGGCGTTCGGCCAGCGCATCGTGCTTGCGCACGGCGACGCACAGTGCACGGCCGACCGCGGCTACCAGGTGTTCCGTCGCTTCGCGCGCAACCGCGTCGCGCAATGGCTGTTTCTCGCGTGGCCGTTCCGCTGGCGCCGCGCGCTCGCGCAGCGCATGCGCTCGACCAGCGAAGCGGGCCGGATGCGCCCTGCTTCGGCCGCCTACGACGTCACGCGGGAAGGCGTGGCCGCGCTGTTCCGGAAAAGCCGCGCGAGCGTGATCATTCACGGCCACACGCACCGCCCCGCGCGCCACGCGGAACCGGGCGGGATCCGCTGGGTGCTGCCCGACTGGGATCTCGATCACGGCATGCCGCGCGGCGGCTATCTGCGCGTCGACTCGGAAGGCATCCACGCGATGCCGCTCGACTGACGCCGCCGCTGCCGTCGCACCGACCAGCAGCGATCAGTGCGCGTCGCGTTCGTTACATCTGGCGTTCGACCGTCTTGCCTTCCAGCACCGCCGACAGCCTGCGCAGGTCGAGGCGCGCCGCGTCGGCGCCCTGCAGCGTTTCCAGATGCGTGCCGAGCCGCTCGAGCGCCGCGACGATTTCGTCGACGCGGCGGCTTTCCTTCGCCGCGTGATCGATCAACCCGTGAATCGCGAGCGACATCGGATCGTCCGCGTTCGGCGTGATCCCGTACGCGCAGAACGCCGCGCGCTCGGGCTGCGGCTTCGGCTGCGCCGGCATCACGATGCGCGCCGGATTGCCGACCGCGGTGCCGCCCGCCGGCACCGGCTTGACGACCACCGCGTTCGAGCCGATCTTCGCGCCCGCGCCGACCGTGAAACCGCCGAGCACCTTCGCGCCGGCGCCGACGATCACGCCGGCTTCCAGCGTCGGGTGACGCTTCGCGCCGCGCGTGAGCGACGTGCCGCCCAGCGTCACGCCCTGATAGATCGTGCAGTCGTCGCCGATGATCGCCGTCTCGCCGATCACGACGCCCATGCCGTGATCGATGAACACGCGCCGGCCGATCGTCGCGCCGGGATGGATCTCGATCCCCGTCAGGAACCGGCCGGCCTGCGACGCGAACCGCGCGAGCCAGTAGCGTTTCGCGCGCCAGCAGGCGTGCGCGAAACGGTGCAGCACGAGCGCATGCAGCCCCGGATAACAGGTCAGCACTTCCCACGCACTGCGAGCGGCGGGATCCCGCTCGCGAATCGTTGCAACGTCTTCGCGCAGTCTCGTGAACATGATGTGATCTGGGAAAGGGCCGGCGCGCATCGCCGGCAATGCCGGCCGTTATCGCGCCGGGTCATTTGCTTATGACGTCCGGCGATTGTAGGGCCAGTCGCGCCCGGCCGCACGCGGTCGCGCGTTCACCCCGCCGTCGGCGCGGGTATTCGGCCGGGACGCTTGTTGCGGCGGGGTTTCCGGAGGCGATCGGTCGGGAGAAACAGCCGGTTCGACGTCTCCGGCTGGCCGACGCACGGCCAGCCCGGCCGCATGCGCATCCAGCGGACCGCCCCCGCGCCCGGCAATCGGAGCGCCGGCCGCCTACGCGTCGCCGTCCGGCTTGCCCGACTTCAGCAGGATGTGCTTCGCGACGCCGCGCAGGATGTTGACCTCCTCGCGCTCGAGGCCCGTGCGCGCGAACAGGCGCCGCAGCCGCGGCATCAGCTTCTTCGGATTGCGCGGATCGAGGAAGTCGAGCGCGATCAACGCGTTCTCGAGGTGCACGTACATGCGCTCGATCTCGTCGCTCTGCGCGAGCGTGCCGGCTTCGGCCGGCGGCTGCGCCGACGGCTCGCTCGCCTGCTCGAGAAACGCGACGCGCAACTCGTAAGCGAGCACCTGCACGGCCTGCGCGAGATTCAGCGAACTGTAGGCCGGGTTGGCCGGAATATGCGCGAGCGCGCTGCACTGGTCGACATGCTCGTTCGCGAGACCGGTGCGCTCGTTGCCGAACACGAGCGCGATGTCACCCACGCCGACCTGCGCGCTCGCCTGCGCGGCGGCCGCGCGCGGCGCGAGGCGCGGCGGTCCGTATTCGCGCGTGCGCGCGGTCAGCGCGATCGACCAGTGCACGCCGGACAGCGCTTCGCCGAGCGTCGGCACGACGTGCGCGGACGCGAGGACGTCGTCCGCGCCGCTGGCCATCGCGATCGCCTCGGGATCGCTCTGCACGTGCGGCACGCGCGGCGCGACCAGCACGAGACGCGAGAAGCCCATCGTCTTCAGCGCGCGGGCCGCCGCCCCGACGTTGCCGGGATGGCTCGGCTCGACGAGCACGAAGCGGGTGGACGTGAAGCCGCCGGACGGCGGCGCGGACGAGGCCGCGCCCGATTCGGACGGCGCGGCGGTGTTCTGCGGGGTTTCCACTACGATACGACTCGGTTCATCAGAATGGCCGTATGGTATCGCCATCGCCCGCGCAAACCCACTCGTCCGGACGGCCAGTGGGGGTTTCCCCGCATGCCGGCCGCCTGAAACCGCCGAAAATCGGGTAAAATCATGCCCTTACGCGTTGCGCTCGGCGCAGCGCGGGTCGTACCCCGCTCTTTGTCAATTCGCGTCTCACCTCGCCCCGGCACGCTTGCGCCGTTCCGGGCGGTTGTCCCACTTCGTGGCGGCCCGTGCCGCCGGCTACAGGATCCAGGCTCATGCATCCCATGCTCAACATTGCTGTCAAGGCTGCGCGCCGCGCCGGACAGATCATCAATCGCGCGTCCCTCGATCTCGACCTGATCGAGATCCGCAAGAAGCAGCAGAACGACTTCGTCACCGAAGTGGACAAGGCCGCCGAAGACGCGATCATCGAGACGCTGAAGACCGCCTACCCCGACCACGCGATCCTCGCGGAGGAATCGGGCGAATCGGAGAACGAATCCGAATTCAAGTGGATCATCGATCCGCTCGACGGCACGACCAACTTCATCCACGGCTTCCCGTACTACTGCGTATCGATCGCGCTCGAGCACAAGGGCGTCGTCACGCAGGCCGTCGTCTACGATCCGAACAAGAACGACCTGTTCACGGCCACCCGCGGCCGCGGCGCGTACCTGAACGATCGCCGCATCCGCGTGGGCCGCCGCGACCGCCTGTCGGACGCGCTGGTCGGCACGGGCTTCCCGTTCCGCGAGAAGGACGGCCTCGACGCGTACGCGCGCCTCTTCACCGAAATGACGCAGGCCTGCACGGGCCTGCGCCGCCCGGGCGCAGCGGCACTCGATCTCGCGAACGTCGCGGCCGGCCGCCTCGACGCGTTCTTCGAGCAAGGCATCAACGTGTGGGACATGGCGGCGGGCAGCCTGCTGATCACCGAGGCCGGCGGCCTCGTCGGCAACTACACGGGCGACGCCGATTTCCTGCATCGCCATGAAATCGTCGCCGCGAACCCGAAGATCTACGCACAGATGATTCCGATCCTGAACCGCTACAGCCGCATGCATCCGGCAGCGGAGTAAGCCCGGGCCGCGCCCGCGTGGCGCGGCTTTCGCGCAAGCCGCTCGCGCGACATCGTCGTGATGACGCGCCGAGCGCCCGACACGCGGGACAATCTTCCGTGCACGCGGGCTGCTTCGTGCGCCTATCCTGAAGTTGCTCGAGTGGCGCGTTCGAGCCGGCGTACTGCCGCTCGCACCGCGTGTCCCGCAACGACGGCGTAGGGTTTGCGTCCGGCATGCCCGCGCGGCGAACGACGCCGCCGGCGTGCCGGCCCCGCCTGTATCAACATCGCCACGGCGCCGTGGCAATCGCATCCGAGTCATCATGTTACGGCTAAGCGAAATTAAACTCCCCCTCGACCATCCCGAGAGCGCGCTCGAGGCCGCAATTCGCGCGCGCCTCGCGGAGCTTGGCGTGGCGCCAGACGGGCTGCTCCGTTATACCGTGTTCCGCCGCGCGCACGACGCGCGCAAGCGCGCGGACATCAAGCTCACGTATATCGTCGATATCGAAGTCAGCGACGAAGCGGCCGCGCTCGAGCGCATCGCCGGCAAGCCGCATTGCGGCGTGACGCCCGACATGGCGTACCACTTCGTCACGAAGGCGCCCGAACACGCCGATTTCCTGCGCCCGGTCGTCATCGGCATGGGGCCGTGCGGGCTGTTCGCGGGGCTGATCCTCGCGCAGATGGGGTTCCGTCCGATCATCCTCGAACGCGGCAAGGCCGTGCGCGAGCGCACCAAGGACACCTTCGGCCTGTGGCGCAAGAGCGTGCTCAATCCCGAATCCAACGTGCAGTTCGGCGAAGGCGGCGCGGGCACGTTTTCCGACGGCAAGCTGTACAGCCAGATCAAGGATCCGAACCACTATGGCCGCAAGGTGCTGGACGAATTCGTCAAGGCCGGCGCACCGGAGGACATCCTGTATCTGAGCCGCCCGCACATCGGCACGTTCCGCCTCGTCAGCATGGTGGAAAAAATGCGCGCGTCGATCCACGAGCTCGGCGGCGAAGTGCGTTTCGAAACCCGCGTCGACGACATCGAAATCGACCAGGGCAAGGTGCGCGCGCTCAAGCTGTCGAACGGGGAAACGCTGCGGTGCGACCGCGTGGTGCTGGCCGTGGGCCACAGCGCGCGCGACACGTTCCAGATGCTGCACGACCGCGGCGTCTACATCGAAGCCAAGCCGTTCTCGCTGGGTTTCCGTATCGAGCATCCGCAGGGGCTGATCGATCGCAGCCGCTTCGGCAAGTTCGCGGGCCACAAGCAGCTCGGCGCGGCCGACTACAAGGTGGTTCACCACGCAAGCAACGGGCGCGCGGTCTACAGCTTCTGCATGTGTCCGGGCGGCACGGTGGTCGCCGCGACGTCGGAGCCCGGCCGCGTGGTCACCAACGGGATGAGCCAGTATTCGCGCGCCGAGCGCAATGCAAACGCGGGCATCGTCGTCGGCATCACGCCGGACGACTATCCGGGCGGCCCGCTCGCCGGCATCGCGTTCCAGCGCAAATGGGAAGAACGCGCGTTCGAACTCGGCGGCGGCGATTACCGCGCGCCGGGCCAGCTGGTCGGCGATTTCATCGCGGGCCGGCCGTCGACGTCGCTGGGCTCCGTGGAGCCGTCGTACAAACCGGGCGTGAATCCGACCGATCTCAGCACCGCGCTGCCCGATTACGTGATCGAAGCGATCCGCGAAGCGCTGCCGGAGATCGACAAGAAGATCGCCGGCTTCGCGATGCACGACGCCGTGCTCACCGGCGTGGAGACGCGCACGTCGTCGCCGATCCGGATTCGACGCAAGGACGACTACCAGAGCATGAACGTCGAAGGCCTGTATCCGGCCGGCGAGGGCGCCGGGTATGCGGGCGGCATCTATTCGGCCGCGATCGACGGCATCGAGGTCGCGCAAGCGGTGGCGCTCAGCCTGACGTCGGGGCACGCGTCCTGATCCGCGGCGCGGGGCCGGTACGCGCAGACTCGCAAGCCGGGTGCCGCCGGCCCCGCACCGCTCGTGGCAACGCTTGCGATCGGGAATGACGAAAGGCGCGCGCGGCTGCCGGCCATGCGCCCTTTCTTCGGCGCCTCACGGCAGGCGATCGTGAGCCGGCGCTCGAGGTCGGTTGCCGCTGCACGGCGCCGCCGGCAATCGACCAAACGGCCAACTTCGCACGTTCGCGTCGAAGCCACTGGTAAACTCGGGCAACCCAAGCAACAACTTCATGCCTGACCTATGACCACGCTGTCGCCCGAAGCCTTCGCAGGCCATACTCCGATGATGCAGCAGTATCTGCGCATCAAGGCCGATCATCCGGACACGCTCGTCTTCTACCGGATGGGCGACTTCTACGAGCTGTTCTTCGAGGATGCGGAAAAAGCGGCACGCCTGCTCGACCTGACCCTCACGCAGCGCGGTGCGTCGGCCGGCACGCCGATCAAGATGGCCGGCGTCCCGCATCACGCGGTCGAGCAATATCTGGCGAAGCTCGTGAAGATGGGCGAATCGGTCGCGATCTGCGAGCAGATCGGCGATCCGGCCACGTCGAAGGGCCCGGTCGAGCGCAAGGTCGTGCGCGTCGTCACGCCCGGCACGCTGACCGATGCCGCGCTGCTGTCCGACAAGAACGACGTCTACCTGCTCGCGATGTGCACCGGCCACAACAAGCGCGGCGTCGCGGTCAATATCGGCCTCGCGTGGCTGAACCTCGCGAGCGGCGCGTTGCGGCTCGCCGAGATCGAGCCCGAGCAGCTCGCCGCCGCGCTCGAACGCATCCGGCCAGCCGAAATCCTGACGCCGGACGGCGCGACCGACGCCCTTCCCGCCGGCGCGGGCGCAAGCAAGCGCGTGCCGGCCTGGCACTTCGACATCGCCTCGGGCACGCAGCGTCTGTGCGACCAGCTCGACGTCGCGAGCCTCGACGGTTTCGGCGCGCATTCGCTGACGAGCGCGTGCGGCGCGGCCGGCGCGCTGCTGCTCTACGCAGCGGCCACGCAAGGCCAGCAACTGCGGCACGTGCGCAGCCTGAAGGTCGAGAACGAAACCGAATACATCGGGCTCGATCCGGCCACGCGCCGCAATCTCGAACTGACCGAGACGCTGCGCGGCACCGAGTCGCCCACGCTGTATTCGCTGCTCGACACCTGCTGCACGACGATGGGCAGCCGTCTGCTGCGTCACTGGCTGCATCACCCGCCGCGCGCGTCGGTCGCCGCGCAGTCGCGCCAGCAGGCGATCGGCGCGCTGCTCGATGCACCGGCCAACGCAAGCCTCGATGCGCTGCGCAGCGCGCTGCGCCAGATCGCCGACGTCGAGCGGATCACCGGGCGGCTCGCGCTGCTGTCCGCGCGCCCGCGCGACCTGTCGAGCCTGCGCGACACGTTCGCCGCGCTGCCGGCGCTGCGCGAGCGCATCGGCGCGATCGTCGCGAACGCGGATGCGCTCGCGCGCGTCGACGCGGCGCTCGCGCCGCCGGCCGAATGCCTCGACCTGCTGACGAGCGCGATCGCCACCGAGCCGGCCGCGATGGTGCGCGACGGCGGCGTGATCGCGCGCGGCTACGATGCCGAGCTCGACGAGCTGCGCGACATTTCGGAGAACTGCGGGCAGTTCCTGATCGATCTGGAAGCGCGCGAGCGCGCACGCACGGGCATCGCGAACCTGCGCGTCGAATACAACAAGGTGCACGGCTTCTACATCGAGGTCACGCGCGGCCAGACCGACAAGGTGCCCGACGATTACCGCCGCCGCCAGACGCTGAAGAACGCCGAGCGCTACATCACGCCGGAACTGAAGACCTTCGAGGACAAGGCGCTGTCCGCGCAGGAACGCGCATTGGCGCGCGAGCGCGCGCTGTACGACTCGGTGCTGCAGGCGCTGCTGCCGTTCATCCCCGAATGCCAGCGCGTCGCGTCGGCCCTCGCCGAGCTCGACCTGCTGGCGGCCTTCGCCGAACGCGCACGCGCGCTCGACTGGGTCGCGCCGACCTTCACCGACGAGATCGGCATCGAAATCGAGCAGGGTCGCCATCCGGTCGTCGAAGCGCAGGTCGAGCAGTTCATCGCGAACGACTGCCGGTTCGGCGCCGAGCGCAAGCTGCTGCTGATCACCGGCCCGAACATGGGCGGTAAGTCGACGTTCATGCGACAGACTGCGCTGATTGCGCTGATGGCGTACGTCGGCAGCTACGTGCCGGCGAAGTCGGCGTGCTTCGGCCCGATCGACCGGATCTTCACGCGCATCGGCGCGGCCGACGATCTCGCGGGCGGCCGCTCGACCTTCATGGTCGAGATGACCGAAGCCGCGGCGATCCTCAACGACGCGACGCCGCAAAGCCTCGTGCTGATGGACGAGATTGGCCGCGGCACGTCGACCTTCGACGGCCTCGCGCTCGCGTGGGCCATCGCGCGCCACCTGCTCGCGCACAACGCGTGCTACACGCTGTTCGCGACGCACTACTTCGAGCTGACGCAACTGCCGGCCGAATTCCCGCAAGCGGCCAACGTCCACCTGTCGGCCGTCGAGCACGGCCACGGCATCGTGTTCCTGCACGCGGTCAACGAAGGCCCGGCGAACCAGAGCTACGGCCTTCAGGTCGCGCAGCTCGCGGGCGTCCCGGCGCCGGTGATCCGCGCCGCGCGCAAGCACCTCGCGTATCTCGAACAGCAGTCGGCATCCCAGCACACGCCGCAACTCGATCTTTTCAGCGCGCCGCCGGCGGCCGTCGACGATCTCGAATGCGCGGACGCGCCGGCGCTGCCCAACACGCCGCATCCGGCGCTCGAAAAACTGCGCGACATCGATCCGGACGATCTCAAGCCGCGCGAGGCGCTCGACCTGCTGTACGAACTGCGTACGCTGGTCCGGTCGCACGATGCCGACGGGCACGCGTAAGCGCATCGCGCGCGGCCTGCCGGCCCGCGCCGCCGCCGCGCTGGTCGCGGCGGTCCTTGCGCTGGCGCAGGCCGCTGCGCTGGCCGCGCCGCCCAAGCGCAGCGCGGCGCCCTACTCGTTCGCGGTCGTGTCGGGCGTCATCAACGTCCCGGCGGACGAACCGGCCGCACAGCGGCTGCTCGATGCGATCGCACGCGAGCGCAACCTCGCGTTCGTCGTCTACGCGGGCGATCTCAAAGGCTCGAAGGAAGCATGCCGCGACACGCTGTATGCGCAGCGCGGCGCGATCCTGGATTCGGCGCGCGTGCCGCTCGTGTTCATTCCCGGCCACGACGACTGGATCGCGTGCAGCACCGCGCCCGGCGGCGGCTACGACCCGGTCGAGCGGCTCGATTTCCTGCGGCAGACGCTGCTCGCCGACGCGGCGCTGCCCGATCCCGGCGCGCTGCAGATTACGCGGGAGAGCGAAGTCGCACGGTTCCGGCCGTATCGCGAAAACGCACGCTGGATGCGCGACGACATCGTCTACGTCGCACTCAATGCGCCGGCGCCGAACAACCATTATTTGACGGCGGGCGGGCGCAACGGCGAATTCGAGGATCGCATCGTCGCGAACGGCTTCTGGATCGACCACGCGGCCGAATATGCGAAGCGGCGCGAAGCGCGCGCGATGGTCGTGATTTTCGAAGGCGATCCGCAGTTCGAACGCTATGAACGCTCGGAGCGCTTCGCGTGGCTGCGTTTCAACCGGCCGCGCGTGCGCGACGGCTTCCGTGAGCTGAAACGAACGCTGGTGAAGGCGGCGGCGACGTTCCGCGGCCCGATCCTGGTGATGCACGCGAGCGGCGAACCGCTGGCGAACGGCTTTCTGATCGACCGTCCGCTGCATGGCGACGACGGTGAGCTGGTAGGAAACGTGACGCGCGTCGCGATCGGACCGCGCCATCCGGCGAATCAGTGGGTGAAGGTGAGCGTCTCGCCGGCGCGGCAGACGATCTTCAACGTGAGCCTGCAGGAGGTGCCGAAGAACCTGCCGGTGCCGCCCACGCTGCCGCTCGCGCCGCGCGACGACGTGCCGCTGCCGCAGATGCCGGAAATTCCCGCGCTGCCGGCGCTGCCCGACGCGTCGTCGGTCGCGCCGCCGCTGCAGGGCGACGGCGCCGCACCGGGCGGCGCGTCGTGGCCGGCACCA
Source organism: Burkholderia sp. BCC1047 (assembly GCF_902833155.1). Taxonomy (NCBI): domain Bacteria; kingdom Pseudomonadati; phylum Pseudomonadota; class Betaproteobacteria; order Burkholderiales; family Burkholderiaceae; genus Burkholderia; species Burkholderia sp. BCC1047. Next base: position 18,968 of record NZ_CADFEH010000032.1, read on the forward strand.
TCCCCCGCATCGGGGCCGGCGCCGGGCCTGCCGGCAAGCTCAGTGCAGCGTACGCCCTGACGGCGCTTCGCCGTCTTCGTCGTCATCCTCGTCGACGATCTCGAGCCCTTCCGCGCCATGCGCGTGCTCGTGCTCGATTTCGTCTTCGGTGGCTTCGCGAACGTCCTTCACGGTCAGCGCGAAACGCAGCGCCATGCCCGCCAGCGGGTGATTGCCGTCGAGCACGACCTTGTCTTCGGCGATATCGGTGACCGTATAGATCAGCGAGTCGGCTTCCTCGTCACCGTCTTCCGGCGTGCCTTCGAACTGCATGCCCACTTCGAGCGGCTCGGGAAAACGGTCGCGCGGCTCGATCTTCACGAGCTCGGGATCGTAGTCGCCGAACGCGTCTTCCGGCTCGAGCTGGATCTGCGCCTGATAGCCCGCCTCGTGGCCGTCGAGCTGTTCCTCGATCTTGGGGAACGTGCCATCATAGCCGCCGTGCAGATAGACCATCGGCTCGTCGCTTTCCTCGATCAGATTGCCCTGTGCGTCAGACAGCTTGTAAGTGACCGACACGACGGTGTTTTTTGCGATTTTCATCCAATTCTCCCAAATACAAAACTCATTATACGATGCGCAACCGGTCTCAAGCCGAACCGCGGGATGCCGCTGCCGCCGCGCTCGGCGCGCCGCCTTCCGATCTTCCCACGCCGCTGCTCGGCGGCCTGACGCCGGCGCAATTCATGCGCGGCTATTGGCAAAAGAAGCCGCTGCTGATCCGCCAGGCGATCCCCGGCGTCGCGTCGCCGGTCACGCGCGATGCGTTGTTCGAGCTCGCCGCCGACTATGACGCCGAATCGCGATTGATCACCCATTTTCGTAACAAGTGGCAACTGTCGCACGGTCCGTTCGAACCCGACTCGCTGCCTGCCGTCACGCGCAAATCCTGGACCTTGCTCGTGCAGGGGCTCGACCTGCACGTCGACGCGGCCCGTGCTCTGCTTGACCGCTTCCGCTTCATCCCCGACGCGCGGCTGGACGACCTGATGATCTCGTATGCGACGGACGGCGGCGGTGTCGGCCCGCACTTCGATTCGTACGACGTCTTCCTGCTGCAGGTCGAAGGCCGGCGCCGCTGGCGGGTCGGCGCGCAGAAGGACCTGTCGCTGCAGCCGGACGTGCCGCTGAAGATCCTCGAGAACTTCGAGCCGAGCGACGAATGGGTGCTCGAGCCCGGCGACATGCTGTACCTGCCGCCGCACATCGCGCACGACGGCGTCGCCGAAGGCGAGTGCATGACCTGCTCGATCGGTTTTCGGGCCCCGTCCGCCGGCGAGCTGGGCGCGCAGTTCCTGTATTACCTCGCGGAGCGCGGCGGCCTGCGCGACGCGGGCGGCGACGACCTCTACCGCGATCCGAAGCAGCCGGCCGTCGATGCGCCCGCGCAACTGCCGCCGGCGATGGTCGACCGTGTGGCCGAGATCGTCGACGCGATCCGCTGGCGCAAGCGCGACGTCGCCGAATTCCTCGGCTGCTACCTGAGCGAGCCCAAATCGAACGTCGTTTTCGACCCGCCCGAGCGTCCGCTGTCCGAGGCCGCGTTCGTTACGCAGGCATCACGCCGTGGCGTGCGTCTCGACAGAAGGGCCGCATTGATGTATAACGCGCGCTCGTACTTCATTAATGGCGAGGAAGGTCCGCTCGAGCAAGCCGAGGAATGGCTGCCCGAACTGGCCAATCAACGCCAGATGGAGGCGAAACGGTTTGTAACACTATCCCGGGGTCCCTCGATGACAGCCTTGTTGCACGAGTGGTATCGTGCGGGCTGGATACGGGTCGGAAGCCGGAATTAGTGTGAGTCGCCCCGTATGCCCATGCAGATCAAATTCTGTATGGGAAAGACAACGTATTGACCCCGCATTTGTCGACGGTCGATAGGAAAGTGCATATAATTTCCGCCCAAGCCGTAGGGAAGATTCACGCTCTAAGAAGTGCATCTCCACCAGCGGCCCAGGTCGGTGTTGGAGCACATTACCGGTATTGTTTCGCGCTGTTGCTTACCTTTAACCATAAAAGGACGTGATCATGAAGAAATCCCTCCTCGTAGCTTCCCTGTTGGCTGCTGTTGCACTGGCTGCTTGCAACAAGAGCGCTGATCAAGCTGCATCGTCGGCTGCTAGCGACGCATCGGCTGCTGCTTCGTCGGCTGCTTCGGCAGTTGCTGGTGCTGCGAGCGACGCTTCGGCTGCTGCTTCGTCGGCTTCGGCTGCTGCGAGCGACGCTGCTGCTGCAGTGGCGTCGGCTGCTTCGGCAGCGACGGCTGCTCCGGCTTCGGGCGCAAGCCAGTAAGCCTTCAGCATCAGCTGAAAAAAAACCGGCCCGAGGGCCGGTTTTTTTACGTCTGCCGCTTTCGAATCGAGCGCCCGGCAGCCGCTTCGGGCCGCCGCAGCGGCCCTGCCCCGCTCATCCGAGCATCAGCCAGTCGAAGCCCGCGTCCTGCGAGGCCACGACCACGTCCTCCCCGTCCGTCCCGAGTACGCCGCCAAACGCCTGGCGGGCCAGTTCCGGCAGGTTGTTCTGCTGGCTCAGATGGGCCGCGACCAGATGCTGGAGACGGCTGCGCTCGAGCGACGCGAGGATGTCGGCCGCCGCGTCGTTGCTCAGGTGGCCGTGGTTGCCGCCGATCCGCGCCTTCAGCGACTGCGGATAGCGGCTCGCGGCCAGCATCGCGGTATCGTGGTTGGATTCGAGCACCAGCGCGTCACAGCCGCTCAGGACGGCCGTGATGTGCGGCGTAGCCCTCCCGACGTCCGTCAGCACGCCGAGCCGGCGGTTTCCGTCCATGAACACGAACTGGAGCGGTTCCCGCGCATCGTGCGGGACCGTATAGGGCATCACGGCCAGATCGCGTATCGCGGCCGTCTCGTCGCCCCACAGCACGTGGAGATCGACATCGGCCTCGTCCGCACCGACCGCGCGCGCGGTGCCCCAGCTCATGTAGAGCGGCAGCGACGCGCGGCGCGCGAGCGTCAGCGCGCTGCCGACGTGGTCGCTGTGTTCGTGGGTAATGAGGATCGCATCGAGATCGGCGATGCAGAGATTCAGTCGGCCGAGCCGGCGCTCGACCTCCTTGGCGGAAAAGCCGCAGTCGAGCAGCACGCGGGTGGTCGTCGTGCCGCTCGAGGCCTCGACGACCAGCGCATTGCCTTCGCTGCCGCTTCCGAGGCTGGCGAATCGCACGCGCTCAGTTCAGCTGCGCGTGCAGCAGCGAAATGATCCGCTGCGCGTCCGACGAGTTGTCGACCTGGCCGTTCGCGCCGATCACCGCCACCTGCGTGCCGCTGGCGCCTGCCGCGCGCACGTTGATCAGGTATTCCTTGCCGGGCTTGGCTGCCGACGGGCCGCCGTAGAACAGCTTGCCGAACAGGCCGTCACGCTTGAGCTCTTCCATCGAATTTGCATAGCGCACGGTGTAGACGCCCTTCTCGCGGTCGCGATTGTCGACCGTGAAGTTGGTCCGGTCGAGCGCCAGGCCCACGCGCAGCCACGCGCGATCGAACGACTCGGCCAGTTGCAGCGTCGCCGCGCCGCCGCTCGTGTCGCTGACCTGCGCCGGCGCCGTCGCCGGGCGCGCATCGGTCAGCAACTGCTTCGCCTGCGCGTCGGTCAGGCCGAACTTCTGCATCAGCTTCGACAGGAACACGGCTTCGAGCACCGGGTTGCGCGGACGCTCCTCCCAGCGCGACGACGTGCCGCCCTGCGGGCCGACCATCATTTCTTCCATCGCGCTATGCGTGATCGAGATGTCGGTGTTGCCGTCGGACGTGCGGTTCACGAGCGTGCGGAAGCGGTCGCGCGTGCCCGACGAGTACGCGAAATCGATGACCCGGCCGATCGTGCGGCGGAACCAGTCGTCCGGAATGTTCGCGCGGTTCTCGGCCCAGTCGGTAGCCATGATGCCCGTCGACGGCGCATCGGTCTTCAGCGAGAAGCCGTTCTCCTGCCAGAACTCCTTCAGGATCGGCCACAGCTGCTCGGGCGTGCGGCCGTCGACGACGAGCCAGCGGCGATCGCCGTCGCGCTCGATGTGCATGCCAAGCGGATCCTGCGCGCTCGGGATGCCGTCGGTCGCGTTGCCCGCTTGCGTCGTGGCCCGCGGCGGCAGCGTGCCGAGCCCTGCGTTGGTCGGCGGCGCGACGAACTGCTGCGTCGTCTGCACCGGCTTCAGGTCGCTCGGCACCGCGAGCGGCGGCGCCGAGCCGGTGTTCTTGTAGTTGACCCGGTCGGGGGCCAGGTAGTCGTTCAGCGTATCGCAGCCAGCGAGCGCGCCCAGCGCCAGCGCCACCACCGACAACTGGATGGCGCGAGAGGAAATGGCGAAACGTTTCATGAAATCCTTCGTCTTGCTAGAACGCTCGTCAGGAGCGGCGCCGGACGGAGCCGGCCGGTGCGGGTTGATCAGGGGTCGAGCCGGCGGCCGCAGGACGCGGCCGCGTCGGCATCAGGCGAGAACGCCGGCCTCGACGAGGGCCGAACGCACGGCATCGTGGCAGCGCTCGTCGAGCGCCGTGAGCGGCAGCCGGATGCCGCCCTGCATCTTGCCCATCGCCTGCAGCGCCCACTTCACCGGGATCGGGTTCGCTTCGATGAACAGATTCTTGTGCAGCGACAGCAGCTTCATGTGCAGTTCGCGCGCCGTTGCGACGTCGCCGGCCAGCGCCGCGCGGCACAGCTCGCTCATCGCGCGCGGCGCGACGTTCGCGGTCACCGAGATGTTGCCGTGGCCGCCGAGCAGCATCAGCGCGATCGCGGTCGGATCGTCGCCGCTGTAGATCGCGAAATGCTTCGGCGCGGCCTTGATCAGGTGCGCGGCGCGATCGATGTTGCCGGTCGCTTCCTTCACGCCGATGATGCCCGGCACCTGCGCGAGGCGCAGCGTCGTCTCGTGCGTCATGTCCGCGACCGTGCGGCCCGGCACGTTGTACAGGATCACCGGCAGATCGACCGCTTCGGCGATCGTCCGGAAGTGGCGGTACATGCCTTCCTGCGTCGGCTTGTTGTAGTACGGCACGACCTGCAGCGTCGCGTCCGCGCCGACGGCCTTCGCGTGCTTCGTCAGCTCGATCGCCTCGGCGGTCGAATTGCCGCCCGCGCCCGCGATGATCGGGATGCGTTTCGCCGCATGCTCGACCGCCGTGCGGATCATCAGGATGTGCTCTTCGACGCTGAGCGTTGCCGACTCGCCGCTCGTACCGACGACGACGAGCGCATCGGTGCCTTCCGCGATGTGCCAGTCGACCAGTTTGCGAAACGCCGGCAGGTCGAGACTGCCGTCTTCGAGCATCGGGGTGACGATCGCGGGGATGCTGCCGCGGATTTGAATGCCGTCTTGGGTGCCGTTAGCCATGAAACGCGATTGATTATGTACCGGTAAACATTGAGATTGTAGCGGATTAGCCGGGCAGTTCGTAACGTGGAATTCCCGCCCCCGCCTTCGGGGTCGCGCCCTCGCGCACTGCGCTAAGACGCTGGACGAATGCCTCGCGCGGCGCGGCGATGAAACCGTCCTCGTACGCGACCACCCGCAGGCGGCCCTGCACGGCGTCCAGCAACTCGCCCGGGGCGAGCAGGAACGCGGGGTTGGACGGTTTTCCGACCGTTTCGTTTCCTTGCGCGAAGGTTTCGTAGATCAGCACGCCGCCCGGCGCCACCGCGTCGAGCAGATGGGGCCAGAGCGGACGATGCAGATAGTTCGTGACGATCACGGCCGCGTACTGCTCGCCGGCCGGCAGCGGCCATGGCGCGCCCTCGAGATCGGCCTCTCGGGCATCGACACCCGGAATCGCGCGCAACGCGGCCAGCGCGGCCGGATCGCGGTCGAGCGCGACGACCGGATGCCCGCGCGACGCGAACCCGCGCGCATGGCGGCCACCGCCCGCGGCGACGTCGAGCACCGCGCCGCCGGCCGGCACGAGCCGCGCCCATTGCGCGACCCAGCGCGACGGCTCGGCCTGGCCGACGTGGCCGCCCGCGGCGGCGATGACGGATTCGCTCATGCGCCGGATCAGTTGTACGACAGGCCCATCGCGTCGCGCACGTCGCGCATCGTTTCCGTCGCGTACTTGCGCGCCTTGTCGCAACCGTCCGCGACGATCGCGCGCAGCAGCGACGGATCGTCCATGTACTTCTGCGCGCGCTCGAGCATCGGCTGCTGTTCGCGCAGGATGCCTTCGACGACCGGCTGCTTGCAGTCGAGGCAACCGATACCCGCCGAACGGCAGCCCTTCTGCACCCAATCGTGCGTCGCTTCGTCCGTGTAGACCTGGTGAAGCTGCCACACCGGGCACTTGTCGGGATCGCCCGGATCGGTGCGGCGCACGCGGGCGGGATCGGTCGGCATCGTGCGGACCTTCTTCGTGATCGTGTCGGCGTCTTCGCGCAGGCCGATCGTGTTGCCGTACGACTTGGACATCTTCTGCCCGTCGAGGCCCGGCATCCGCGACGCTTCGGTCAGCAGCGCCTGCGGCTCGACCAGGATGATCTTGCGCGCGCCTTCGAGATAGCCGAACAGACGCTCGCGGTCGCTCATCGACAGGCTTTGCGATTCCTGCAGCATCGCGCGCGCCTGTTCGAGCGCCTCGTCGTCGCCTTCCTGCTGATACGCGTTGCGCAACTCGTGGTAGAGCTTCGCGCGCTTGCCGCCGAGCTTCTTCGCGGCGTCGAGCGCCTTCTCCTCGAAACCGGGCTCGCGGCCGTACAGGTAGTTGAAGCGGCGCGCGATCTCGCGCGTCATCTCGACGTGCGGCACCTGGTCCTCGCCGACCGGCACGAGGGAGCCGCGATACAGCAGGATGTCGGCCGCCATCAGCACCGGGTAGCCGAGGAAGCCGTAGGTGGACAGATCCTTGTCCTTCAGCTTCTCCATCTGCTCCTTGTAGGTCGGCACGCGTTCGAGCCAGCCGAGCGGCGTGCTCATGCCGAGCAGCAGCGCGAGTTCCGCATGCTCGGGCACCTTGCTCTGGATGAACAGCGTCGCCTGCGCGGGATCGATGCCGGACGCGAGCCAGTCGATCAGCACGTCCCACACGTTCTTCTCGATGACCTCGGGCGTCTCGTAGTGCGTCGTCAGCGCATGCCAGTCGACGACGCAGAAGAAGCACGGGTACTCGGACTGCAGCTTCACCCAGTTTTTCAGCACGCCGTGGTAATGGCCGAGGTGCAGCGACCCGGTGGGTCGCATGCCGGAGAAAATACGTTCTGGGAACATGATTGTCGTTAGAAAAGCGAGGCGAAGGGAGACAGGACGGCGCTCAGGACGGCGTAGCCGACATTGACGAGCGGACGCAGCCAGAAGTTCGTCAGCACGCCCGTCGTGACGAGCACGAGGACGATGATGAAACCGTACGGCTCGATGCGCGACAGCGCGATCGATTGCCTGGTCGGCAACAGCGCCGCCAGGATGCGGCCGCCGTCGAGCGGCGGCAACGGAAACAGGTTGAGCACGCCGAGCACGAGGTTCGCGCTGACGCCGGCGAACGCCATCCGCGTGAAGAACGGCTCGTCGACGCCGACGGCCGGCAGCACGAGGGTCAGCAGGCCCCAGACGAGCGCCTGCACGAAGTTGCAGGCCGGGCCCGCGAGCGCGACCCATAGGCTGCCCCAGCGCGGATTGCGCAGGTTGCCGAACGATACCGGCACCGGCTTCGCATAGCCGAACAGGAACGCGCCGCCGGTCAGGAAGTACATCGCCAGCGGAATGGCAATCGTGCCGAGCGGGTCGATGTGGCGCATCGGATTGAACGACACGCGCCCCATCGCGTACGCGGTGTTGTCGCCGAGCAGGCGTGCGGCGTAGCCATGCGCGGCCTCGTGCAGCGTGATCGCGAAGATCACGGGCAGCGCATAGACGGCGATGGTCTGTATCAGGGAAGCATCCATATCGCGTTATTGTAACAAGCGCACTCGCGCAAAAATGAACGGCGCGCTCATGCGGCCGAGAGGCCGAACGGTTCGAGCGCGCCGCGCCCCGCGCGGATGAGTTCGGGCGCGTCGCCGGTCAGGTCGATCACCGTCGACGGTTCGCGCGGGCACGCGCCGCCGTCGATCACGAGGTCGACCTGTTTCTCGAGGCGCGTGCGGATTTCCTCCGGATCGTTCAGCGGTTCGTCGTCCGGCGGCAGGATCAGCGTCGTGCCGAGCAGCGGCTGGCCGAGCGACTCCAGCAGCGCGAGCGTGATCGCATGATCGGGCACGCGCAGCCCGATCGTCTTGCGCGACGGGTGCGACAGCCGGCGCGGCACTTCCTTCGTCGCCTGCAGGATGAACACGTACGGGCCCGGCGTCACCGACTTGATCTGCCGGTACTGGCGGTTGTCGACCATCGCGAAGTTGGCGAGCTCCGACAGGTCGCGCACGAGCAGCGACAGATGCTGCTTCTCGTCGAGGCCGCGAATCCGGCGCACGCGCTCGACCGCATCCTTGTCGTCGAGATGGCACGCGAGCGCATAGCTCGAATCGGTCGGCATCGCGATCACGCCGCCCTTGTTGACGATCTCCACCGCCTGCTTGATCAGGCGCGGCTGCGGATTATCCGGATGAATCCTGAAGAACTGGGACATGGGGACACGTAAAGAGGGAGAAGTCGGATGCGCGCATCGGCGGCAACGCGGGCGGCCCGAAGCCGCCCGGCGTCAGAGCCAGCGCTCCCAGACCGGTGTCAGGTCGGGCGGCAACGGCGGCAGGCTGCCGAGCTCGATGCGGCCCTCGCCCGGCGCATGGAAATCCGAGCCGCGCGACACTTCGAAGCCGAAGCGGCGTGCAACGTCCGCATATTCGCGGTACTGGTCGGGCGTGTGGCTGCCCGTGATGACCTCGATCGCGCGGCCGCCGAGATCGATGAACTCGCCGAAGAACGCGTCGAATTCGACCGGCGTATAGCGATAGCGGCCCGGATGCGCGACCACCGCTTCGCCGCCCGCCGCGCGGATCCAGCCGACCGCGTCGGACAGCGACGCCCAGCGATGCGGGACGAAGCCGGGCTTGCCGTCGCCGAGCAGGCGATCGAACACGTCCGACGTCGATTCGGCGTGGCCGTTTTCGACGAGAAAGCGCGCGAAGTGCGTGCGCGAGATCAGGTCCGGGTTCGACACGTATTTCAGCGCGCCTTCGTACGCGCCGGGAATGCCGAGCGTCGCGAGCTGCTCGGCGATCGCCAGCGCGCGCGCCGCGCGGCCGTGGCGCGTGCGGTACAGGCCGTCGACCAGCGCCGGATGGGCGGGATCGATGTGCAGACCGACGATGTGCACGGTGCGCGATGCCCACGTGACCGAAATCTCGACGCCGCTCAGGTAGCGCATGCCGAGCGCTTCCGCCTCGCTGCGCGCCGCCGCCTGGCCGCCGATCTCGTCGTGATCGGTCAGTGCCCACAGGGTCACGCCGCCCGCATGCGCGCGGCGCGCGACGTCGGCAGGCGACAGCAACCCGTCGGAAACATTGGAATGGCAGTGGAGATCGGCGTTCATTATCGGCATCGCAGGTAAGGCCTCATTCTACTGCAACGCCGCAATTGCGCCGCCCGGCCGCCGTGCCACCGGCGCCACGCGCCTATGCGCAGAACGCCTCGATCAGCGCCGCGATCTGCTCGGGCTGGTCGTGATGCACCATGTGGCCGGCATCCTCGATGAGCTTCTCGCGCCAGTCGGGGAACGCGTTGAAACGCGCCTTGAATTCGGGCAGCGGGATGTCGCCGGCGATGTAAGCGAGCGTCGGCGAATTGACGGCCTCGACGTGCAGCACCTTCGCGCGCACCTGCTTCCAGGTCGCCATCACTTCGTCGAGCCGGTATAGCAGCGGACCGGGCATCTTGTGCGCCGGGTCGGCCAGCAGGTGGTAGAGGCCGTCGTCGCCGCGTTTCGACCAGTGCGCGGCGAGAAACGCGGCGCGGCGCGGGTCGAGCCGCGGATTGGTCTTGATCAGGCGCGCCGCCACGTCGTCGAGGGATGCGTACGGCCGCAGCGCGGGCGGCTGGCGCAACTCGTCGAGCCAGCCGCGCAGCCGGCGCGGCGCCTGTTCGGCGCGGGCCGGCGCGAGCCCGAACCCTTCGAGATCGACCACCCGCCGCACGCGCTCCGGCCGCGCGCCGGCATACAGGCACACGACGTTCGCGCCCATGCTGTGTCCGACCAGATTCACCTCGCCGGTCGGCGCATAGCGGTCGACGAGCGCATCGAGATCGGCCAGGTATTCGTGGAACCAGTAGTGGCCGCCGCCCTGCCGCGCGACCGGCCAGTCGGACAGCCCGAAGCCGCGCGCATCGGGCGCGATCACCTGCCAGTCGCCCGCGAGCGCATCGACGACGAACTGGAACGACGCCGCGACGTCCATCCAGCCGTGCAGCATGAACAGCGTCGGCGCATCGGGCCGGCCCCAGCGCCGCACATGCAGCTGGACGCCGCGCACCGTGACGAAATCGGAAACAGAACTCGAGGCAGTCATTGCAGCCGCTCAAAAAAGAATGGTCGTTCGATTATAGCGGCGCCCCGGCTCCGGCGGCCCGCGATCGAGGTACCGCTCTAGCGGCGAGGTCGTTCCGGCGCCGGCCGGCAGATGGCATCGATCCGGTGCGCGAGCCTGCCGGCGGCCGTCCGGACGCGACCGACCGCGATCCGGCTAATGCGCGGGACGCCCGTCCGCCGCGTCCTGCGCAGCCAGTTCGTCGAGTTCGGCCTGATCGAAGCCGGCATCGCGCCGCGCATCGAAATTGAACGGGCCGCGCAGTCGCGGCGCGTGGTACTGCTCGGCGAGCTGCCGATAGGTCGGCACGGGATCGCGCCCGGCCGCGTCGCACAGATGACGGAACCAGCGGTTGCCGATCGCGACATGGCCGATTTCGTCGCGCAGGATCACGTCGAGGATCGCGGCCGACGCATCGTCGCCCGCCTGCACGAGCCGCGCGCGGATCGGCGGCGACGCGTCGAGCCCGCGCGCCTCGAGCGTCCGCGGCACGAGCGCCATGCGCGCGAGCACGTCGTCCCTGGTCCGCTCGCACATCTCCCACAACCCGTTGTGCGCGGGAAAATCGCCGTACGCATGCCCGAATCCGTCGGCGAGCCGGTCGGACAGCAGCGTGAAGTGATACGCCTCCTCGGCCGCGACCTTCAGCCAGTCCGCGTAGAACGCGTCCGGCAGGCCCGCGAAGCGCCAGACTGCGTCGAGCGCCAGGTTGATCGCATTGAATTCGATATGGGCAAGCGCGTGCAGCAGCACGGCACGCCCTTCCGGCGACCGCATGCTGCGCCGCTGCAGTTCGCGCGGCTCGACGAGCGGCGGCCGCGCCGGGCGCCCGGGCAGACCGGCCGGTTCGCGCAATTGAAGCGCCGGCGCGATCGCGGCCTGCCCGGCCCGCAGCGCATCGTGCAGCGCGCGCACCTGCGCGGCCTTGGCCGCCGGCTCGGCAATACGCAGCGCGTCGAGCGCCACGCTGCGCACACAGGCGGGCGCCGGGCCGAAAGAAGAAGACACGATGCTCATAAACGGGGACACCTTGCGTACGCGTCGCGGGAGCACAGGCACGCGACGGTTTACAATATGCGTTTGTTCCGCGGCGCCAGGCGCCGGGCAAACCGGACGCGCCATTCTACCGGCGCCCATCATCGAAGAGACAAGGAGACCCCGTGACGATCTACAAGCTGGGCGATACGGCCCCGACGATCCACGAAAGCGTATTCGTCGCCGATACGGCAGCCATCATCGGCAAGGTCGTGCTCGAGGAAAACGCGAGCGTGTGGTTCGGCGCGACGATTCGCGGCGACAACGAGACGATTACGGTTGGCGCCGGCAGCAACGTCCAGGAAGGCGCGGTCCTGCATACCGACCCGGGCTTTCCGCTGACGGTCGCCGACAACGTGACGATCGGGCACCAGGCGATGCTGCACGGCTGCACGATCGGCGAAGGTTCGCTGATCGGGATTCAGGCGGTGGTCTTGAATGGAGCGGTCATCGGCCGCAACTGTCTGGTCGGTGCCGGCGCGGTCGTGACGGAAGGCAAGACGTTCCCGGACAACTCGCTGATTCTCGGCGCACCGGCGAAAGTCGTGCGCGAGCTGTCGGCCGAAGACGTCGCGCGGCTGCGCGCGAACGCGAAGACGTATGTCGAGCGACGCGCGCATTTCAAGGAGCAACTCGTGCGGATCGGGTGATCCGCACGGATTTCAAGGAAGAAGAGTGAGCGACCAGTTACAGAAATTCATGTTCAATGCGGCGCCCGTGCGCGGCGAGATCGTTTCGCTGCGCAACACGTGGCAGGAAGTACTCGCCCGCCGCGACTACCCTGCCCCCGTGCGCACGGTGCTCGGCGAGATGATGGCCGCGTGCGCGCTGCTGTCCGCGAACCTGAAATTTCACGGCACCCTGATCATGCAGATCTTCGGCGACGGGCCGGTCCAGATGCTGGTCGTCCAGTGCGGGTCCGACCTGTCGATGCGGGCCACCGCGAAGTTCGCCGGCGACGCCGCGCAGACGATCGGCGACGACACGCGCTTCGCGTCGCTCGTCAACGCGAGCGGCCACGGTCGCTGCGTGATCACGCTCGACCCGGCCGACAAGCTGCCGGGCCAGCAGCCGTACCAGGGCATCGTGCCGCTGAACGGCGTCGACGGCCCGCTCGAATCGGTGTCGCAGGTGCTCGAGCACTACATGCATCATTCCGAGCAGCTCGACACCCGGTTGTGGCTCGCGGCCGATCGCGACCGCGCGGTCGGGATGCTGCTGCAGAAGCTGCCGGGAGACGGCGGCATCGTGCCGCGCAACGCCGAAACCGATATCGACACGTGGGAGCGCGTGTGCACGCTCGGCGCCACGCTGTCCGCGAAGGAGCTGCTCGAGGTCGAACCGGAAGTGGTGTTCCGCCGGCTGTTCTGGCAGGAAAACGTGCAGCACTTCGAACCGGCCGGCACGCGCTTCCAGTGTTCGTGCTCGCGCGAGAAGGTCGGTGCGATGCTGCGCATGCTCGGTCGCGAGGAAGTCGACAGCGTGATCGTCGAGCGTGGTCATGTCGAGATCCACTGCGAGTTCTGCAACCAGCGCTACGAATTCGATCCGGTCGACGTCGCGCAACTGTTCGCGGCGCCCGGTGTCGAAACCGGCATCGCACCCGCGACCGACCAGCGTCACTGAGTCGCGCGTGAGCCGCATGCCCGTGCCCACCAGCGGCACGGCGCGGGCGCATAATGACGCACGAGCGCCGCACGCGCGGTTCGAGCGCCGGAGGCACGGCCTTCGGCGCCAGCCGCTTTCCGCGGTCGGCGCGCCGCAGGAGAAACACATGAATCGCCGCCCCTTTTGCACCGTCCGCACCGTCGTCCTGACGAGCATGGCCGCCGGCACGCTCGCGCTTGCCGGCTGCGCGATGCCACCGCCGACTGCCACGATCCTGAGCCGCCTGCCGGAACCGGGTGCGTCGGGCGGCCAGCCGCCCGTGCTGTCGAGCGCCGAACGCAAGCGCTACGACGAGATCGACCGGCAGGTGCTGCGCGAGCAGAACAGCGCGATGGCGGCCGAAGCGGCCGCGCGCGCGTGGGCCTATTACTCGCCGCCGCCGGTGACGGTCTACGGCGGCTACTACGGCGGATGGGGCAATCGCTGGGGCACGGGCGTCGGTTACGGCTACCCGGGCTGGTGGTGGTGAACGGGCGTCGCCCGAGCGATTGACGACTGGCAGGAAATAAAAAAGCGCGGCATTTCCCGCGCTTTTTCAATGGATTCGACGTACCGCGCTCAGTGATGCGCCGGCTTGCCCTTGTCGCCGCCGTGATGCCGCGACGGCTTCGCGATCGACTGCGGATTCGGCACGACCCGCACCGGCGCCGCGGACACGGCGCCGCGCGTCGACGTATTCGACGGCGTGGTGTTCACCGGTCCTGCAGGTGCATTCGGCGACACGAACTGCACGAATACTTCGCCGTCCTTCACCATGCCCATCTCGTAGCGCGCACGCTCCTCGATCGCCGCGGTGCCGCTCTGCAGATCCTGCACTTCGCCGGCGGTGCGCTCGTTGCGCAGCTTCTCGTCCGCGTTCTTCTGCAGCTGGTCGTCGAGCTGCTGACGCAATTCATGCACCCGCAGCCAGCCGCCGTGTCCCCACCATAGGGGGTACTGAATGAGCGCCAGCAAGGCAATCAGGACGACAGTGACAAGCCGCATGTAAGAGACGCAGATATAAGAAGCGCCGCTCCGCGCACAGGCACAGAGCGGCGTCGAGATGACGAACCCGATAGTAGCGCGTTAGCGCAGGTTATAGAAAGCCGATTTGCCCGGGTAGCTCGCGATGTCGCCGAGATCTTCCTCGATACGCAGTAGCTGGTTGTACTTCGAGATGCGGTCGCTGCGCGACAGCGAACCCGTCTTGATCTGACCGGCGTTCAGGCCGACCGCGATGTCCGCGATCGTCGAATCTTCCGTTTCGCCCGAGCGGTGCGAGATCACGGCCGTGTAGCCCGCGCGCTTCGCCATTTCGATCGCCGCGAACGTTTCGGTCAGCGTACCAATCTGGTTGATCTTGATGAGAATCGAGTTCGCGATGCCCTTCTCGATGCCTTCCTTCAGGATGCGCGTGTTCGTGACGAACAGGTCGTCGCCGACCAGCTGCACCTTCTTGCCGAGGCGATCGGTCAGCAGCTTCCAGCCGTCCCAGTCGCTTTCGTGCATGCCGTCCTCGATCGACACGATCGGGAACTTGTCGGCGAGCGTCGCGAGGTAGTCGGCGAATTCGGCCGACGACAGTTGCAGGCCTTCGCCCGCGAGCTGGTACTTGCCGTCGTGGTAAAACTCGGATGCCGCGCAGTCGAGCGCGAGCAGCACGTCTTCGCCCGCACGGTAGCCGGCCTTCTCGATCGCCTGCAGGATCGTCGACAGACACTCGTCGTTGCTGCCGAAGTTCGGTGCGAAGCCGCCTTCGTCGCCGACCGCCGTGCTCATGCCGCGGTCGCTCAGGATTTTCTTCAGCGCGTGGAACACTTCCGCGCCGCAACGCAGCGCTTCACGGAACGTCGGCTGGCTGACCGGGACGATCATGAATTCCTGGATGTCCAGGCTGTTGTTCGCGTGCGCGCCGCCGTTGACGATGTTCATCATCGGCACCGGCAGTTGCATCGCGCCCGACCCGCCGAAGTAGCGGTACAGCGGCAGGCCGGCCTCTTCGGCGGCAGCCTTCGCAACGGCCATCGACACGGCCAGCATCGCGTTCGCGCCGAGGCGCGACTTGTTGTCGGTGCCGTCCAGCTCGAGCAGCGTCTTGTCGAGGAACGCCTGTTCCGACGCGTCGAGGCCCATGATGGCTTCGGAGATTTCGGTGTTGATGTGCTCGACCGCCTTCAGCACGCCCTTGCCGTTGTAGCGGCCGGCTTCGCCGTCGCGCAGCTCGATCGCTTCACGCGAGCCGGTGGACGCGCCCGACGGCACCGCCGCGCGGCCCATCGTGCCCGATTCGAGCAGCACGTCGCATTCGACGGTGGGGTTGCCGCGCGAATCCAGAATCTCGCGGCCGATGATATCTACGATTGCACTCATGGGTTTCCTCTGAGAATGACGATGGATTCTTCAAACTGCGACGGCGTGCGTGCCGGAACCGCTTTCGCTACAGACGCGCGAAGCCGTCGCAAGGTTCATTCGATCTTTAATTGAAATCGTTTTCCAGGAACGGATTGCGCTTCACCGCCTGGTCGAGCGTGACGAGCGTCTCCAGCAGCGCGCCCATCCGGTTCAGCGGCACCGCATTCGGGCCGTCCGACTTCGCCTCGGCCGGATTCGGATGCGTTTCCATGAAGAGGCCCGCGACGCCCGTCGCGACCGCCGCACGTGCGAGCACCGGCACGAATTCGCGCTGGCCGCCCGAGCTGGTGCCCTGCCCGCCCGGCAACTGCACCGAGTGGGTCGCGTCGAACACGACCGGCGCGTTCGTCTCGCGCATGATCGCGAGCGAACGCATGTCCGACACGAGATTGTTGTAGCCGAACGAGACGCCGCGCTCGCACGCCATGAAGCGGTCTTCCGACAGGCCGGCTTCACGCGCCGCGTCGCGCGCCTTGTCGATCACGTTCTTCATGTCGTGCGGCGCGAGGAACTGGCCCTTCTTGATGTTGACGGGCTTGCCCGAGCGTGCGCATGCATGGATGAAATCGGTCTGACGGCACAGGAACGCCGGCGTCTGCAGCACGTCGACGACCGACGCCACCTGCTCGATCTCGTCGATCGAATGCACGTCGGTCAGCACCGGCAGGCCGAGCTGACGTTTCACCTCGCCGAGGATCCGCAGCCCCTCGTCCATTCCGAGGCCGCGAAACGACTTGCCCGAACTGCGGTTCGCCTTGTCGTAGGACGACTTGTAGATGAACGGGACGTTCAGCTTCTCGCAGATCTCCTTCAGGCGGCCGGCCGTATCGATCGTCATTTGCTCCGATTCGACGACGCAGGTACCCGCGATCAGGAAGAAAGGCTGGTCGAGACCGACCTCGAAATCGCACAGCTTCATGCTTGCACTCCGCGCGCTTGCTTGTTGGCGAGCGCGGCTTCGACGAACGACTTGAACAGCGGATGACCGTCACGCGGCGTGG
The DNA here is from genome assembly GCF_902833155.1 of Burkholderia sp. BCC1047. Taxonomy (NCBI): domain Bacteria; kingdom Pseudomonadati; phylum Pseudomonadota; class Betaproteobacteria; order Burkholderiales; family Burkholderiaceae; genus Burkholderia; species Burkholderia sp. BCC1047. The sequence goes on from NZ_CADFEH010000032.1 coordinate 35,557, forward strand.
ACGTGAATTCCGGGTGGAACTGGACGCCGACGAACCACGGGTGCATCGAACGCGGCAGCTCCATCATTTCCGGCAGATCCTCGCTCGGGGTACGGGCGCTGATGATAAGGCCGCCGGCTTCGAGCTGGGGCACGAAGCGGTTATTGACTTCATAACGGTGGCGATGGCGCTCGTTCACGTCCTTGCCGTAGATTTCTTCCGCCATCGTGCCCGGCTTGATCGGGCAGCGCTGCGAACCCAGGCGCATCGTGCCGCCGAGGTCGGATTCCTCGGTGCGCGTCTCGACCTTGCCTTCGCGGTCGTACCATTCGGTGATCAGCGCGACCACGCGCTCCGGCGTGTCCGCGTCGAATTCCGTGCTGTTCGCCTGCTTCAGGCCGACGACGTCGCGCGCGAATTCGATCACCGCGAGCTGCATGCCGAGGCAGATGCCGAGGTACGGCACCTTCGACTCGCGTGCGTAGCGAACCGCGGCGATCTTGCCTTCCGTGCCGCGACGGCCGAAACCGCCCGGCACCAGCACGGCGTCGAGATGCTTCAGGCTGTCGACGCCGTTCGTCTCGAGCTCTTCCGAGTCGATGTATTCGATGTTGACCTTGGTCGACGTGTGGATCGACGCATGGCGCAGCGCCTCGATCAGCGACTTGTACGACTCGGTCAGGTCGACGTACTTGCCGACCATGCCGATCGTCACTTCGTGCTGCGGGTTCTCGAGCTTCTCGACGAGCGCCGACCACATGCTCAGGTCGGCATCCTTCGGCGACAGCTTCAGCTCTTCGCAGATGATCCGGTCGAGGCCCTGGTCGTGCAGCATCTGCGGAATCTTGTAGATGCTGTCGGCGTCCCACACCGAGATCACCGCGTCTTCCGGCACGTTCGAGAACATCGAGATCTTCTTCGATTCGTCGTCCGGAATGCGGCGATCCGCGCGGCACAGCAGCACGTGCGGCAGGATGCCGATCTCGCGCAGCTTCTGCACGCTGTGCTGGGTCGGCTTCGTCTTCAGCTCGCCGGCCGTCGCGACGTACGGCACGAGCGTCAGGTGCACGAAGCACGCGCTGTTACGGCCGAGGCGCAGGCTCATCTGGCGTGCTGCCTCGAGGAACGGCAGCGACTCGATGTCGCCGACCGTGCCGCCGATCTCGACGATCGCGACGTCCGGCTCGCCGCAGGTGGCCGATGCCGCCCCGCGCTCGATGAACGCCTGGATTTCGTTCGTGATGTGCGGAATGACCTGCACGGTCTTGCCGAGATAGTCGCCGCGGCGTTCCTTGCGGATCACCGATTCGTAGATCTGGCCGGTCGTGAAGTTGTTGGCCTTGCGCATCTTCGTGCTGATGAAGCGCTCATAGTGGCCGAGGTCGAGGTCGGTCTCCGCTCCGTCTTCCGTCACGAACACTTCGCCGTGCTGGAACGGGCTCATCGTGCCGGGGTCGACGTTGATGTAGGGATCGAGTTTGAGGAGGGTGACTTTCAGACCGCGCGATTCGAGGATCGCGGCGAGAGAGGCGGCGGCAATACCCTTGCCGAGGGAAGAAACTACGCCGCCGGTGACGAAAACATATTTGGTCATCGCTGGATGCTCGCGGGAAAAACGGATTATACCGTAAAGCCCGCCCTTCTCTCAGCAATTGGCGTGATGATCGCGCCCTTTCGTGCCGGCCCGCGCGGACCCGCGCCGATCGCGCGCGCCGGCGCGAACCTGCCGGCCGGTCGGCGCGCCGCGCATGCGCCGGCGGGCGTTCCGGCCGCCCGGCGAAACGTCAGGCACGCTTCGCGAGCGGCGCACCGGCCCGCGAAACGCCGCCCTCCTCCGCCTTCAGCGAATTCAGCATCCGCTGCAATGCGCGGGCGGTCTCGATCGGCCGTTCCATCGGGAACAGGTGGCTCCCCTCGAGCCATTCGATGCGCCCGCGCGTCGCGCGGCGCGTCGCATCGAGCCCGACCTGCCGCACCTCACGCGAGCGCGTGCCGGCGAGGAAGCCGAGCGGCACCGGCGCGCCGTGCGCGAGCCGCGGGCCGAGCGTGTGCGGCAGCGTCCGGTAGATCAGGTATTCGACCTGCCGGTCGAACGCCAGCGCGCGCTCGCCGTCGGCGCCGGCCTGCGGGATGCCGTGGTCGATATAGTCGGCGAGCATCCGCTCGTCCCAGCGCGCGAACGCGGGCTTCTCGCGAAAGTGCCGCCACACTTCGTCGCGGCTCATCCAGCGCGTGCGCCGGTTGCGCGTCGCGGCGGCCGGCGACAGCCGCTCGTCGAGCCCCGCCCACTGGCTCGCGCGCAGCGCGCCGGCGCGCCAGCCCGCGATGATCGGCGAATCGATCATCACGACGCCGCGCACCCACTGCGGCTTCTTCAACGCGGCCATCAGCGACAGGTAGCCGCCGAGCGAATGGCCGACGAGCCAGACGGGGCGCTCGTAGCGGCTGCCGATATCGTCGAGCAGTTGTTCGACGAGATGCGGCCAGTCGCGCGTCACCGGGTAGCGGCGGTCGTGGCCGATCCGTTCGATGTAGCGCAGCTCGTAGTCGTCGGCCAGTTCGGCGAAGATCGTCCGGTACGTCGACGCCGGGAAGCCGTTCGCATGCGAGAAGTGGAGGATGTCCTTCAAACGACGATGTCTCCTTTGTCGACGAGAGTTAGCGCTTTAGCGCTTACTCTCGTCCCATGCTTCGCGGTCGGTGGGAGTTAACGCTTCGGCGCTTACGCCAGCCCCATCCTTCATATTTATGTATGTCGGAACCGTGCTGCGGCACGGTACGCCGGCCTTCGCCGCGCTCACCGGTCCATCCAGTACCGGCGCTGTTCGTCGCGATAGCGCGCGAATGCGAACCCGCCGGCCGGCGCGACGTCGAACCGCACGGCGCCGTCGCGATCGGTGCGCGGCAGCGGAATCCCGCGCGCCTCGTAGCGGGCGAGGACCGTCCGGTGCGGATGCCCGAAGCGATTGCGATAGCCTACAGGAAAAGCCGCGACGCGCGGCCCGACCGAATCGAGGAAAGGCTCGATCGACGACGTACGGCTGCCGTGGTGCGGAACGACAAGGATCTGCGCGGCCAGCGCGTCGCGCGCATCGGCCACCAGCCGGCGCTCGGCGGCGGCCTCGATGTCGCCCGTCAGCAGTGCCGACGTGCCGCCCGCGTCGATGCGCAGCACGCACGATTGTCCGTTCGACGAACCCGTACCCACCCCGCCGGGTGGCCACAGCATCGTGAAGACGACGCCGTCCCAGGTCCACCGCTGCCCGGCCGCGCATGACAGCCGATCAGCCACGCCGGCCGCCTGCGCATCGCGCCACAGCCGGTGGCGCGGCGCGATGCCGGCCAGCAGCTGGCGCACGTCGGCGGCCGCATAGACGGCCGGCGCGCCGCCCGCATGATCGGCATCCGCATGACTGAGCACGAGCGAGTCGATCGTCGCGATGCCGCGCGCCCGCAACGCCGGCGCGACGATCCGCGCACCGGCGTGGGACGACTCCGCGCCCGGCCCCGCATCGAACAGCAACGTCCGCCGCGCGGTTTCGACCAGCACCGCCGCGCCTTGCCCGACGTCGAGCACGGTCAGCCGAAAGCCGCCCGGCGGCGGCGCATCGGGCGCCGGCGCGACGAGCGGCAGCCACGTCAGCGGCGCCGCCCAGCGCAACGGCCAGCCGCGCGGCATCAGCGCCCACGCGACGCCCACGCAGGCGAGCGCCAGCACCGGCCAGTCGGGCATGCGCAGCCAGAACACGCCGGCCGGCCAGTCGGCCAGGTGACCGAGCAGCGTCATCATCGGCGCGAGCGCCGCATGCGCAAGCCGAAAGGCCGCCGCATCGAGCGGCGACGGCAACGCGATGCCGGCCAGCACGACCGGCGTCACGACCGAGCTGACCCACGGAATCGCGAACGCATTGCCGAACGGACCCGACAGGGAGACCTGCGCGAACCAGGCGGCGGTGAGCGGCGCGAGACCGATCGTCACCGCGTACTGCACGCGCGTCGCCTCGGCGATGCGGCGCCGGCCACGCGCCGCCCACCCGCGCACCCTCCTCCGCAAGCCGGCCGTGCGGCTTTCCGCGCCCGCTTCATCCACATCGTCGAGCTCGCGCACCGCGCGCCAGCCGGCGACGGCCAGCAGGATCACGGCGACCGCGCCGAACGACAGCCAGAATCCGGCCGACAGTACGGCCCACGGATCGGCGAGCAGCACGCCGCCGAGCGCCGCGCACAATACCGCGGACGTCGGCACGCTGCGGCCGGCCAGATACGCGACGCCGCCGCCCGCGATCATCCACCACGCGCGCTGTGCCGGCACGTTGAAGCCGGCGAGCGCGGCGTAGCCCGCAGCAGCAACCAGCGCGGCAAGCGCGGCCGCGTACGGCGCCGGCAACACGAGCGTCGCGGCCCGCGCGCGCCAGCGCACGCGGCGCCACACCATCGACACGAGCCAGCCGGCGATCGCGCCGACCAGCCCGACATGGAGACCCGAAATCGCGACCAGGTGGCTCGTGCCCGTGTTGCGCAGGACGCGCCAGTCGTCGTCGCCGATGCCCGACTGATCGCCGATCGCCAGCGCCGCGACGATGCCGCGGTGCGCCGCATCGGCACCGAGCACCGCGCCGATGCGTGCGCGCAGCGTGTCGCGCACCCGGTCGATCGATGCGCGCCATCCCGATGCGCGCGCATCGAGCAATACCGCCCGACGCGGCGCACTGACATAGCCGATCGCACGAATGCCGGCGGCCAGCCACGCCGCCTCGCTGTCGCGCACGCCGGGATTGGCCTCGGCGTGCGGACGCTTGAGACGCACGACGAAACGCCAGCGCTGGGCCGCACGCAAATCGGGCAGCGCTTCGCGTGTCGCGGATGCGCCATACGCGCGCCACGACAATCGGATCAATGGCGGAAAACGGGCGAGGCCCGCATCGTTCGACTCGACCGCCAACAGCAGCCGCGCGCCTGTTTCGTCGACGACGGGCAGCCCGCGGATCACACCCGTGACGACGATGTCGCGCCCTTCCCATTCGACAGGCAGGCTGTCGCGCAGCCGCCATTCGGCGCGCGCGGCCGCATAGCCGAACCCCGCGACGCAGGTCGCGACCGCGCACAGCATCCATCCGCATACCACGACCGCGCGCGTGCGCCGTCGACGCACGCACCATGCGCCCAGCGCCGCGCAGCCCGCGAGCACGGCTGCTCCGATCGTCCATGCGATCGCCCCGGGCAACGCCGCCTGCCGCTGCAGCACGACGACGCCGAGTGCGAACGCGATCCACCCCACGCGCATTCCGCCTCCTCGTCGACCCGGCGCCGCCCCTGCGATGCGGCGCCTTCCGGCAACGATTATGCGGACGAAAGGGCGAGTCGCGGCAGCGCGGCGAGCGCGTTAGCCGAAGTGCATACGGCCAGTTCGCCAGTATCGAGCCCGCGCAATTCGGCGAGCACGCCGCCGATGCGCGGCACCTGGTCGGGCGTGTTGCGGGATTTGTATGCCCATTCGGGCGCGATGTCGGGCGCGTCGGTTTCGACGACGAGCGCGTCGAGCGGCAACTCGGTGGCGAGCCGGCGGATCTGTCGCGCGCGCGTGAAGGTCACGTTGCCGCCGAAGCCGAGATGCAGCCCCTGCGCCAGATACGCTTCGGCCTGCTGAAAACTGCCGTTGAACGCATGCGCGATGCCGCGCCGCACGCCGAAACGGCGCAGCCCGGCGAGCACGCGGTCCTGCGACTTGCGCACGTGGCACAGCACCGGCAGGTCGAATTCCCGCGCGAGCCTGAGCTGGCCCTGGTAGAAGAACTGCTGCAGGTCTTCGTCGAGCCCCGGCACGAAATAGTCGAGCCCGATCTCGCCGATCGCGACGAAACGCGGATCGTCGAGGCTCGCCTCGATCTCCATGCGCAGCCGGTCGAGATCGGCGTCGCGCGCCTGCGGCGTAAACATCGGGTGGATGCCGAGCGCATAGACCGCGCCCGGCGTGCGCTGCGCAAGTTCGCGCACCGTCGTGAAGTTGTCGCGCCCGATGCTCGGGATCACGATGCGCGACACGCCGGCCGCGTGCGCAGCCTGCGCGACCGCGTCGCGGTCGGCGTCGAACTCGGCGGCATCGAGATGGCAGTGCGTGTCGATCCACATGTCAGCGGTCCTCCGTCGTTGCGCCGTGCCGCGACGAACCGGCGGCCGGCCAACGGCGTGGCTTTTTTACACCGGCAGCGCCGGCTCCTCGTGCAGCACTCCGTCGCGCAGCCGCATGATGCGGTCGCAGCGCGCGGCGAGATCGGGGTCGTGCGTGACGATCACGAAACTCGTTTCGAGCGTCTCGGACAGTTCTAGCATCAGGTTGAACACCGTGTCGGCCGTCGTGCCGTCGAGGTTGCCGGTCGGCTCGTCGGCGAGCACGCACGCGGGCTTCGTGACCAGCGCGCGCGCGATCGCGACGCGCTGCCGTTCGCCGCCCGACAGCTCGCCCGGCCGGTGCTTCGCACGCGGGCCGAGACCGACGCGTTCGAGCATCGCCTGTGCCTGCGCGCGCGCGTCCTCGGTCGTCATCCGGCGGATGCGCAGCGGCATCGCGACGTTGTCGAGCGCCGTGAACTCGGGCAGCAGGTGATGGAACTGGTAGACGAAGCCGAGCGCGCGGTTGCGCAGTTCGTTGCGCTCGCGCTCGGCGAGTTGCGTAAACGGCTTGCCGAGCAGCGACACTTCGCCGGCGCTCGGCTCGTCGAGGCCGCCGAGCACATGCAGCAGCGTGCTCTTGCCGGAGCCCGACGCGCCGACGACCGCGAGCTTCTCGCCGCGCCGCACCGTCAGCTCGGTGTTGTTGAGCACCTGCACGTTGAAGCCGCCCTGCACGAACGCCTTCGTGATCCCGCGCGCCTGAAGCACGTATTCCTGCATACCTGCCGAATCCTGTCTGTTGTGTTGTTGTCGTGAATCCGCGAATGCGGCCGCGCGGTCATTCATAGCGGAGCGCCTCCGCCGGCTTCACCTTCGCGCCGCGCCAGCTCGGATAGAGCGTCGCGACGGCCGACAGCGCGAACGCGATCAGCCCGATCCGGATCACGTCGCTCGCGACCAGTTCGGACGGCAGCTCGCTGATGAAGTACACCGACGGCGGCAGGAACTGCACGCCGAACAGATGCTCGATCATCGGGATCAGCCACGGGATGCTCCACGCGATCAGGCAGCCGAGCGCGACGCCGGACGCGGTGCCGACGAAGCCGATCGTCACGCCCTGCACGACGAAGATCTTCATGATCGACCCCGGCTGCGCGCCGAGCGTGCGCAGGATCGCGATGTCGGCCTGCTTGTTGGTCACCGTCATCACGAGCGACGACACGAGGTTGAACGCGGCCACCGCGATGATCAGCGTGAGGATGATGAACATCATCCGCTTCTCGATCTGCACGGCCGAGAACCACGTCTTGTTCTGCTGGGTCCAGTCGCGGATGTACAGGCTGCCCGACAGCGTATGCGACAGCTCGACCGCGACCTGCGGCGCCTTCTGCATGTCGGTGAGCCGCAGCCGCACGCCGGTCGGCGCGCTCATTCGGAACAGCGCCTCGGCGTCGCGGATGTTGATCATCGCGAGCGTGCTGTCGTATTCGTAGTGGCCCGATTCGAACACGCCGACGACCGTGAACTGCTTCAGGCGCGGCATCATGCCGGCCGGCGTGATCGAGCCTTCGGGCGCGACGAGCGTGACCTTGTCGCCGACCGTCACGCCGAGATTGCCGGCGAGCGCGTCGCCGAGCACGATGCCGAACTGGCCCGGCACGAGCGCGCCGAGCTGCCCGGCCTTCATGTCCTTGCCGATGTCGGACACCTGCGGCTCGAGCGACGGCTCGACGCCGCGCAGCATCACGCCGCTCACCGCGTCCTGGCGCGTGAGCAGCGCCTGCGCGTCGACGTACGGCGCGGCGCCGATCACCGACGGATTGCGGCGCGCTTCCTGCGCGGTCAGTTGCCAGTCGGGCATCGAACCCGTCGGCGAGAACACCTCGACGTGCGCGAGCACCGACAGCATGCGGTCGCGCACTTCCTTCTGGAAGCCGTTCATCACCGACAGCACGACGATCAGCGCCGCGACGCCGAGCGCGATCCCGAGCATCGATACGAGCGCGATGAAGGAAATGAAGCCGTTGCCGGTCGTGCGTTTGCCGGCGCGCGTATAGCGCCAGCCGATCTGCCATTCGTACGGAAGTTTCAAGCGAATCCTTTCTGCTGGTTACGGCGGGAGGCGCGCCGCGGCCGGACCGCCGCCGGGTGGCGGCCGGCAGCCCGGGCACGGTCGAAAAAACGGCCGCCGGACGCGAACGGGCCGTCAGCCGGCCCGATCACGCGCGCAGTTTGCCATACAATGCGCACCATCATGCACGACCGACGCCTCCATTTTCTCGTTCCGTTCGCGCTGCCGTCGGCGGCCGACGCGGCCTCGTCCCTGCACACGCTGGACAGCCCCGCGCTCCAAAAGTTGCTCGCCCGCGCGAGTCTCGTCGAGCGCGTGGCCGGCGAGGACTTCCAGCGCACGCTGCCGCACGAGCGCTGGCTGGCAAGCCGCTTCGGCGCCACGCAGGGCAACGCCGCGGACGAGGCGCCGCTCGCGCCCTACATGCTGCTGGCCGACGGCGGCGATCCCGGCACCCAGGCATGGGCGTGCGTCGAGCCCGTGCACGTCGAAATCGCGCACGATCACCTGGTGCTCGTCGATCCGGCCGCGCTGGCGCTCGACGACGGCGACGCGGCTGCGCTGCTCGCGGTCGCGCGGCCGCTGATCGAGGAGCTCGGCGTGCGGCTCGAAGCGCCGAACCCGGCGCGCTGGTACCTGTCGAGCGACCAGCTCGCGCGCCTTGCCGGCGCCGCGCCGCTGCGCGCCAGCGGCCGCAACATCGAGATCTGGCTGCCGCACGAGGCGCATACGGGCGAGCGCTCGCGGATGTGGATGAAACTGCAGAACGAAGTGCAGATGGCGTGGTTCCAGCACCCGGTGAACGAAGCCCGCGAGGCGCGTGGGCTGCCCGCCGTCAATTCGGTCTGGTTCCATGCGCAGGGCACGCTGAAGCCGGTCGGCAAGCCGTTCGCGCGCGTGCTGTCCGCGTCGCCGGCCGCGCTCGGCCTCGCGCGCGCCGCGCAAGCCGAAGCCGGCGGCCTGCCCGCGACGTTCGGCGCGCTGCCCGCCGCCGATGGCGCGACGCTCGTCGAGCTGCCGACGCTGACCACGCCGTTCATCGAGCAGGACTGGGCGCGCTGGCACGACGGTCTCGCCGCGCTCGAGCGCGACTGGTTCGCGCCCGCGCTCGCCGCGCTGCGGAACGGCGAGCTGGCGAGCGTCGACGTCACGCTGTGCGGCGACACGAGCTCCGTGACGCTGCACGCGACGCGCGGCGACCTGCGCAAGTTCTGGCGCCGCCGCGCGCTTGCCTCCCTGTTCGAATAACAAGCCAACCCGAATGACCCGGATCGTTACCCGCCCCGTCGCGCCCGCCGACGCCGAAGCGCTCGCGCGCCACGGCCTGCACCCCGTCCTCGCGCGCCTGTATGCGTCGCGCGGCGTGCAGTCGCCCGTCGACATCGAGACCGCGCTCGCGCGCCTCGTTCCGCCCACCGAGCTGAAAGGCTGTGCCGATGCGGCGGTGCTGCTCGCCGACGCGATCGCCGACCAGCGGCGCCTGCTCGTCGTCGCCGACTACGACTGCGACGGCGCGACCGCCTGCGCGGTCGCGGTGCGCGGCCTGCGGATGTTCGGCGCGCAGATCGACTACCTGGTGCCGAACCGCTTCGAATACGGCTACGGCCTCACGCCCGAGATCGTCGAGCTCGCGGCTGCGCGCAAGCCCGACCTGCTGATCACCGTCGACAACGGGATCGCGAGCGTCGCCGGCGTCGAAACCGCGAACGCGCGCGGCATCGACGTGCTCGTGACCGACCACCACCTGCCCGGCGACGCGCTGCCCGCCGCGCGCGCGATCGTCAACCCGAACCAGCCCGGCTGCGCGTTCCCGAGCAAGCACCTCGCCGGCGTCGGCGTGATGTTCTACGTGTTGCTCGCGCTGCGCGCCGAGCTGCGTCGCCGCGGCGCGTTCGCGAGCAAGGAAGCCGAGCCGCGGCTCGACGGCCTGCTCGACCTCGTCGCGCTCGGCACCGTCGCCGACGTCGTACGGCTCGACGGCAACAACCGCGTGCTCGTCGCGCAGGGGCTGCAGCGCATCCGCAACGGCCGCATGCAGCCGGGCATCGCCGCGCTGTTCCGCGCCGCCGCGCGCGAAGCGCGCACCGCGTCGGGCTTCGACCTCGGCTTCGGCCTCGGCCCGCGCCTGAACGCGGCCGGGCGGCTATCCGACATGTCGCTCGGCATCGAATGCCTGATCACCGACGACATCGGCCGCGCGTGGGATCTCGCGCAGCAACTCGACGTGATGAACCGCGAACGCCGCGAAATCGAAGCCGGCATGCAGCAGCAGGCGCTCGCCGATCTCGCCCACGTCGATCCGGCCGACGCGTGCACGATCACGCTGTTCAATCCCGAGTGGCACCAGGGCGTGATCGGCATCGTCGCCGGCCGCCTCAAGGAAAAGTTCCACCGCCCGTCGTTCACGTTCGCGCACGCCGACGACGAAGGCAAACGGGTCAAGGGATCGGGCCGGTCGATCGCCGGCTTCCATCTGCGCGATGCGCTCGACCTCGTGTCGAAACGCGAACCGGACCTGATCGTCGCGTTCGGCGGCCACGCGATGGCGGCCGGCCTCACGCTCGACACCGACAACGTGCCGCGCTTCGCGGCCGCGTTCGAGGCCGTCGCGCGCGAATGGCTGTCCGACGACGCGCTCGCCCGCGTGATCGAGACCGACGGCGAGCTCGAGGACGCGTACTTCACGCCGCAGTTCGTCGGCCTGCTCGACGAGGCCGTGTGGGGGCAAGGGTTTCCGGCCCCGCTTTTCTCGGGCGAATTCGACGTCGTGTCGCAGTCGCTCGTGAAGGAAAAGCACCTGAAGCTGCAGCTGGCGCGCGGCCGCCAGCGCTTCAACGCGATCTGGTTCAACCACACCGAGCCGCTGCCGGCGAGCGCGCTGGTCGCGTACCGGCTCGTCGCCGATACGTGGAACGGTGTCACGCGCGTCCAGCTGATCGTCGAACACGCGGCCGGCTGAGCGGGCCGAGCGTCCCGCAACGCCCGCCCTTGCACGTGCGCGCCGCGCCGGACGAGGCCTCGACACACGTGCGAGCACCGTTTGCGTCACCGGGCAAGCCCGCCGATCGGCTATAATTTCGCTTTTTTACGAAGCAAGAATAGCGAACGATCATGGAAGCGGAACGTCTCAACGCGATCGAAAGCTCCCTGCTCGACCTGCGCAACCGCGCGGGCGAGCTTCGGGGGTATCTTTGACTACGACGCCAAAGCTGCGCGTCTGACCGAAGTCAACAAGGAACTCGAAGACCCGAACGTCTGGAACGATTCGAAGAACGCCCAGGCGCTCGGTCGCGAGAAAAAGCTGCTCGAAGGCGTCGTCACGACGCTCACCGCGCTCGATAGCGACCTGCGCGATGCGCTCGACCTGTTCGAGCTGGCGCGCGAGGAAGGCGACGAAGACACCCTTCTTGCATCCGAAGACGACGCCGCGAAGCTCGAGGCGCGCGTCGGCGACATCGAGTTCCGCCGGATGTTCTCGAACCCGGCCGATCCGAACAACTGCTTCATCGACATCCAGGCCGGCGCCGGCGGCACCGAGGCCTGCGACTGGGCGTCGATGCTGCTGCGCCAGTACCTGCGCTACTGCGAACGCAAGGGCTTCAAGGCCGAGGTGCTCGAAGAGTCCGACGGCGACGTCGCCGGCATCAAGAACGCGACGGTCAAGGTCACGGGCGAATACGCATACGGCTTCCTGCGCACCGAAACGGGCATCCACCGCCTCGTGCGCAAGTCGCCGTTCGACTCGTCGGGCGGTCGCCATACGTCGTTCTCGTCGGTGTTCGTCTATCCGGAAATCGACGACTCGATCGAAGTCGAGATCAACCCGGCCGATCTGCGCATCGACACGTACCGCGCGTCGGGCGCGGGCGGTCAGCACATCAACAAGACCGACTCGGCGGTACGGATCACGCACATGCCGACCGGCATCGTCGTGCAGTGCCAGAACGACCGCTCGCAGCACCGCAACCGCGCCGAAGCGATGGCGATGCTGAAGTCGCGCCTGTACGAAGTCGAGATGCGCAAGCGCCAGGCCGAGCAGGACAAGCTCGAATCGAGCAAGACCGATGTGGGCTGGGGCCACCAGATCCGCTCGTACGTGCTCGACCAGAGCCGCGTGAAGGACCTGCGCACGAACGTCGAAATGAGCAACACGCGGGCGGTGCTCGACGGCGACCTCGACGACTTCATCAGCGCGAGCCTCAAACAGGGCGTGTAAGCGCCGCGGCGCGGCCGGCCCGCGCCGCCCTTCCCGTTTGCGTTGCCGCACCCCACTCCGAATTCCGACCATCATGACCGAACCGACCCAAACGCAGCCCGCCGTCACGGCGGACGACAACCAGATCATCGCCGAGCGCCGCGAGAAGCTGCGCGCGTTGCGCGAGCAAGGCGTCGCCTATCCGAACGATTTCCGGCCCGAGCACCACGCAGCCGACCTGCAGGCCAAATTCGCCGATTCGGACAAGGCCGCGCTCGAAGCGAACCCGGTCGAGGTGTCGGTAGCCGGCCGCATGATGCTCAAGCGCGTGATGGGCAAGGCTAGCTTCGCGACGGTGCAGGACGGATCGGGCCAGATCCAGTTCTTCGTGACGCCGAACGACGTCGGCGCCGACACTTACGACGCGTTCAAGAAGTGGGACCTCGGCGACATCGTCGCCGCGCGCGGCGTGCTGTTCCGCACCAACAAGGGCGAGCTGTCGGTCCAGTGCAAGGAGCTGCGCCTGCTGTCGAAGGCGCTGCGTCCGCTGCCGGACAAGTTCCACGGCCTGTCCGACCAGGAAATGCGCTACCGCCAGCGCTACGTCGACCTGATCGTCACGCCGGAAACGCGCGACACGTTCCGCGCCCGCACGAAGACGATCGCGTCGATCCGCAAGTTCATGGACAACGCCGAGTTCATGGAAGTCGAGACGCCGATGCTGCACCCGATCCCGGGCGGCGCGGCCGCGAAGCCGTTCGTCACGCATCACAATGCGCTCGACATGCAGATGTTCCTGCGCATCGCGCCGGAGCTGTACCTGAAGCGCCTGATCGTCGGCGGCTTCGAGCGCGTGTTCGAGATTAACCGCAATTTCCGGAACGAAGGCGTGTCGCCGCGTCACAACCCGGAATTCACGATGATGGAGTTCTACGCCGCGTACACCGACTACCGCTGGCTGATGGACTTCACCGAGCAACTGATCCGCCAGGCGGCGATCGATGCGCTCGGCACCGCGACGATCCAGTACCAGGGCCGCGAGCTCGACCTCGCGAAGCCGTTCCATCGCCTGACGATCACGCAGGCGATCCAGAAGTACGCACCCGACTACACCGACGGCCAGCTGTCGGACGACGCGTTCCTGCGCACCGAACTGAAGCGCCTCGGCGTCGACGTGTCGCAACCGGCCTTCCTGAACGCAGGCATCGGCGCGCTGCAGCTCGCGCTGTTCGAGGAAACCGCGGAATCGCAGCTCTGGGAGCCGACCTACATCATCGACTACCCGGTCGAGGTGTCGCCGCTCGCACGCGCATCGGATACGGTGCCGGGCATCACCGAGCGTTTCGAGCTGTTCATGACCGGCCGCGAAATCGCGAACGGCTTCTCGGAGCTGAACGATCCGGAAGACCAGGCCGCGCGCTTCAAGAAGCAGGTCGAGCAGAAGGATGCGGGCGACGAGGAAGCGATGTTCTTCGACGCCGACTACATCCGCGCGCTCGAATACGGGATGCCGCCGACCGGCGGTTGCGGGATCGGCATCGACCGTCTGGTGATGCTGCTGACCGACAGTCCGACGATCCGCGACGTGCTGCTGTTCCCGCATCTGCGCCGCGAAGACTGACGCCCGCCCCCGCGTGTGCGCCGCGCCCCGTGGCGCGCACGCGTCGGCTTTGTAACGACGCGTAAATCCCGCCAGCCGGCGTCCGCCGGCCTTCGATCCTCCCCCGTTTTATTCCCTCGTCGCGACGCGCTTCTCCGGGTTTTCCCGGAAACGGCCGTGAATGCCCCGCTGCAATTCGTTACACCTTGATACGGCGCGCCGCTGGGCCGTGGACGACACTCCTGTTGCGTCACCACGCATGACCACGGGACCAGAACGAGGCGCCGGAACGCCGAGTCTGCTCGCTCCCGAGCGTGGGATCCTGCTCCGGCGCAGTGCGCCGATCCGGATCGACCTTGGAGAAAAAAATGGACAACCAGAATCAGACCACGCCGCAAAAACAACGCCTCCACCCGCTGATCGCCACCGCAGCGGGGGCCGTCATCATCGCCAGCCTCGCGGCGACGGCAGCGATCACGGGCGTCTTCCCGAAAGCCACCAGCAGCAACGAACAGAACGGCCAGACCCAGGCTGCGCTGATCGCGTCGCAGCCGGCCGTCGATACGGCGGCGGCCGCCAGCGCCGCGCTGGCTGCGCAAGCGCAGCGGCAGGCAGCGGAACAGGCGGCCGCGCAGCAGAAGGCTGCCGTCGCGCAGGCCGAGCCGAAGCCGGCGCCGCGTCCGGCTGCGCCGCACCGCCGTCACACGACCGCCCCGCAGCCGCCGCAATACGCGCAGCAGCCGTCGGCGCCCGCGCAAACCTACTGCCAGAGCTGCGGCACGGTCGTCGCGATCACGCAGACGCGCACGCCGGGCCAGAGTTCGGGGATCGGCGCCGTGGGCGGCGCAGCGGCAGGCGGCCTGCTCGGCAACCAGTTCGGCCACGGCAACGGCCGTACCGCGATGACGATCATCGGCGCGCTGGGCGGCGGGCTCGCCGGCAACCAGGTCGAGAAGCAGGTTCGCGCGGAAACCGACTATCAGGTGCAAGTGCAGATGGAAAGCGGCGCGACGCGCACGTTCACGTACCACAACCCGCCGCCGTTCGGCCAGGGCCAGCGCGTGCGGATCGAGAACGGTACGCTGGTCGGCGCTTAAAGCCGATGATGTAATCGCCGGCGTCCGCTGCCCGCGCAAGTTGCGCGGCAGCGCGCCCAAAACGAAAACGGCTCGCGAGCAAATGCTCACGAGCCGTTTTTCATTGGCGCGGCGTGCACCGTTGCAGCGCACGCCGGGACTGGTCGGGTCCGTCAGTCCTCGTCGTCGAAATCCGATTCGTCGATCCAGTGTGCCTGGATCGCCTCGAGGATCTTCTCGCCCGAGTGCGTCGGATCGTCGTCGAAGCCATCGAGCTCGAGCACCCACTGGCGCAGGTCGACGAAGTTGATCCGCTGCGGGTCGATGTCCGGGTGCTTGTCCGCCAGCGCAATCGCTATTTCACGCGAATCGGTCCATTTCATCGCCTGCCTCCGGTTCCTGTCAGTGATTTTCCTTCGCGTGGTTGATCGAGTACTTCGGGATCTCGACCACCAGGTCCGAATCTTCCTTCACGATCGCCTGGCACGACAGGCGCGACGTCGGCTCGAGGCCCCACGCCTTGTCCAGCAGATCGTCCTCGTCCTCCTCGGACGGCGTCAGATCGTTGAAGCCTTCGCGGATCACCACGTGGCACGTCGTGCATGCGCACGACTTCTCGCATGCATGCTCGATCTCGATCCCGTTGTCGAGCAGGTTGTCGCAGATACTCTTGCCGGGCGTCGCGTCGATCACCGCGCCGTCCGGGCACAGTTCGACGTGAGGCAGCACCACCAGTTGAGGCATGTTCGTTCCGTCAGTCAGGGTGCGGCGCCACGCGCCGCACGTTCATCGTCGCGCGGGCCGTTGCCGGCCGATGCGCGGTTCGTGGGTTCAGATCTCGTCGAGCCGGCGGCCCGACAGCGCGCGCTTGATGCTCTTGTCCATCCGGCGCGCCGCGAATTCGTCGGTACCGTCGGCCAGCGCCTTGGTCGCCGCTTCGATCGCGTTCGTATCGTCGCCCTGCGCGACCGCGCGCAACGCCGCGGTCAGCGCGTCGACCTGCGCGCGCTCGTCGGCCTCGAGCAATTCGCCGTCGGCCGCCAGCGCGGCCTGCGTCGCCTCGAGCATCCGCTCGGCCTCGACCTGCGCTTCGCGCAGCGCACGGGCGCGCATGTCGATTTCGGCGGTCTTGAAGCTGTCTTCCAGCATCTTCGCGATGTCGTCGTCGGCGAGGCCGTACGACGGCTTCACGACGACCGACGCCTCGACGCCCGACAACTGCTCGCGGGCGAACACCGACAGCAGGCCGTCCGCGTCGACCTGATAGGTCACGCGAATGCGGGCTGCGCCCGCCGTCATCGGCGGAATGCCGCGCAACTCGAAGCGCGCGAGCGACCGGCAGTCGGCGACGAGCTCGCGCTCGCCCTGCACGACGTGGATCGCCATCGCGGTCTGGCCGTCCTTGAAGGTCGTGAATTCCTGCGCACGCGCAATCGGAATCGTCGAGTTGCGCGGAATGATCTTCTCGACGAGGCCGCCCATCGTCTCGACACCGAGCGACAGCGGAATCACGTCGAGCAGCAGCCAGTCGTCGCCGGTGCCGCGGTTGCCCGCGAGCAGATCGGCCTGGATCGCCGCGCCGAGCGCGACGACCTGGTCCGGATCGAGGTTCACGAGCGGCGGCTGGCCGAAATACTTCTCGACCGCGTCGCGGATCACCGGCATGCGCGTCGCGCCGCCGACGAGCACGACGCCCTTGATGTCGGCCGGCGTGACCTGCGCATCGCGCAGCGCCTTGCGGGTCGGCGTGAGCGTGCGCTGCACGAGCGGCTCGACGAGCGACGCGAACGTGTCGTGCGAAATCGTCTGCACGAGGTGCGCGCCGCTCGACAGCGTCACGTCGAGCGCCGCTTCGGGCGCCGACGACAGCGCTTCCTTCAGCACGCGCACGCGATCGAGCAGCAGGCGCACGTCCTCGGGCGCGAGCGTCTTCGCGTCGATACCGGCCTGCGCGAGCACGTGACCGAACAGCGCGTGGTCGAAATCGTCGCCGCCGAGCGCGGAATCGCCGCCCGCGGCCAGCACCTCGAACACGCCCTTCGTCAGCTTCAGGATCGACAGGTCGAACGTGCCGCCGCCGAGGTCGTACACCGCATAAAGGCCTTCGGCCGCGTTGTCGAGACCATAGGCGATCGCCGCGGCGGTCGGTTCGTTCAGCAGGCGCAGCACGTTGAGGCCGGCGAGGCGCGCGGCATCCTTGGTCGCCTGGCGCTGTGCATCGTCGAAGTACGCGGGCACCGTGATCACCGCGCCGACCAGATCGTCGCCGAGCGAATCTTCCGCGCGATAACGCAGCATCGCGAGAATCTCGGCCGACACTTCGACCGGGCTCTTCACGCCGTCGATCGTGCGGATCTGCACCATGCCCGGCGCGTCGACGAATTCGTACGGCGCGTTCGCCGCGCCTTCGACCTCGGCCTTGCCGCGGCCCATGAAGCGCTTGACCGACACGATCGTGTTGCGCGGATCGGTCGCGGCCTGCGCCTTCGCTTCGTGGCCGATGCGGCGGCCGCCCTTCTCGAGGTAACGGACCACCGACGGCAGCAGCACGCGGCCCGCTTCGTCCGGCAGGACTTCGGGCACGCTGTTGCGCACGGCGGCGACGAGCGAGTTCGTCGTGCCGAGATCGATCCCGACGGCGAGTCGCCGCTGGTGCGGCGCCGGCGCCATGCCCGGTTCGGAAATTTGCAGTAAAGCCATCTTGGTTCGTTCGGGCGCTCGGCCCGTTTGCTGCGCGTGCCGCCAGGCACGCGGTTAAGTTTCGAGGCGCTCGATCTGCGCGCCCACTTCCGACGCGACCCGTTCGATGAACATCAGCTGACGCACGGCTTCCGCGGCGGCCTGGTCGGCACCGCTGTCGAGCAGCGTGCCGAGGCGCTCGACGCGCACGCGCTTCTCGTCGCGCAACTCGGCGAGCAATGCATCGAGCGCGTCGACGTTGCGGGCGGCCGCGGCATCCTCGATGCCCTCGCGCCACTCCATCTGCTGCATCAGGAAGGCGGGCTCCATCGCCGTGTTGTTTTCCGCGCCGATGTCGACGCCGCGCAGCGACAGCAGATAGGACGCGCGCTTCAGCGGATCGCGCAGCGTGCGGTACGCCTCATTCGCGCGGGTGGCCCATTGCATCGCGATGCGCCTTTGCGCGTCCCCGGCCGCCGCGAAGCGGTCCGGATGCACCTGCGTCTGCACCGTCCGATAGGCGGCGTCGAGCGCCGTCTCGTCGAGCGCGAATTGCGCCGGCAGGTGAAACAGGTCGAAATGGCTGTCTTTCAGCGAAACCATCGTCGCGTTCAATTCCGGTTCGTCGCGCGGCAAACGCCGCACATTAAAAAGGCGGCCCGTGCCGCCTGTTGCCCGCGTCGCGCGGAGGGAGCCGCGTCACACGCGGAACGATTCCCCGCACCCGCACTCGTCCTTCACGTTCGGGTTGTTGAACTTGAACCCTTCGTTCAGGCCTTCGCGGGCGAAGTCGAGCTCGGTGCCGTCGATATAGGCGAGGCTCTTCGGATCGACGACGACCTTCACGCCATGGCTCTCGAACACCTGATCCTCGGGAGCCAGCTCGTCGACATACTCGAGCTTGTACGCGAGCCCCGAGCACCCGGTCGTGCGAACGCCAAGCCGCAGGCCCACACCCTTGCCGCGACGGACGAGGTACTTCTGCACGTGCTGTGCTGCTTTTTCGGTCAGTGTAATTGCCATGATGTCCTTGCCGCGGCGCGCCGCCGGGGCCCGCCGCGTTCCCTTCCCTAGCCGCTCGATGCCGTTCAGGCTGCTGCCTGATCGCTTTCCTTGGTGTCGTGGCGCTTCTTGTAGTCGGCCACGGCTGCCTTGATCGCGTCTTCCGCGAGGATCGAGCAGTGAATCTTCACCGGCGGCAGCGCGAGTTCCTCGGCGATCTGCGTGTTCTTGATCGACAGTGCCTCGTCGAGCGTCTTGCCCTTCACCCATTCGGTGACGAGCGAGCTCGATGCGATCGCCGAACCGCAACCGTAGGTCTTGAACTTCGCGTCTTCGATCACGCCGTCCGCGCCGACGCGGATCTGCAGCTTCATCACGTCGCCGCATGCCGGCGCGCCGACCATGCCCGTGCCGACCGTGTCGTCGTCCTTCGCGAACGAACCGACGTTGCGCGGGTTTTCGTAGTGATCCAGAACCTTGTTGCTGTAAGACATGACTCAGACTCCTTGACTCGTAACGTCTGCGTGCGTCAATCCGCCCGCGGTTGCATTCAATGCGGTATCAGTGCGCGGCCCATTCGATCGTCGACAGATCGATGCCTTCCTGGTGCATTTCCCAGAGCGGCGACAGTTCGCGCAGCTTCGCGATCTTGCTGTTCAGCAGATCGACCACGAAGTCGACTTCCTGCTCCGTCGTGAAGCGGCCGACCGTGAAGCGGATCGAGCTGTGCGCGAGTTCGTCGTTGCGGCCGAGCGCACGCAGCACGTACGACGGCTCCAGCGACGCGGACGTGCATGCGGAGCCCGACGACACCGCAACGTCCTTGATCGCCATGATCAGCGACTCGCCTTCGACGAAGTTGAAGCTGATGTTCAGGTTGTGCGGGACACGGCGATCCATGTCGCCGTTCACGTAGGTTTCCTCGATCTGCGACAGGCCGCGCAGCAGCTTGTCGCGCAGCATGCGGATGCGCTCGTTCTCGGTCGCCATTTCCTCGCGCGCGATGCGGAACGCCTCGCCCATGCCGACGATCTGGTGCGTCGCCAGCGTGCCCGACCGCATCCCGCGCTCGTGACCGCCGCCGTGCATCTGCGCTTCGATGCGCACGCGCGGCTTGCGACGCACGTACAGCGCGCCGATGCCCTTCGGGCCGTAGGTCTTGTGCGCCGAGAACGACATCAGGTCGACCTTCAGCTTCGCGAGGTCGATCGCGACCTTGCCGGTCGACTGCGCGGCATCGACGTGGAACACGATGCCCTTCTCGCGGCAGATTTCACCGATCGTCTCGATGTCCTGGATCACGCCGATCTCGTTGTTCACGTGCATCACCGACACGAGGATCGTGTCCGGGCGCAGTGCGGCCTTGAACACGTCGAGGTCGATCAGGCCGTCGTCCTTCACGTCGAGGTAGGTGACGTCGAAACCGTCGCGCTCGAGCTCGCGGCACGTGTCGAGCACGGCCTTGTGCTCGGTCTTCACCGTGATGATGTGCTTGCCCTTGCCCTTGTAGAAGTTCGCGGCGCCCTTGATCGCGAGGTTGTCCGACTCGGTGGCGCCCGACGTCCAGATGATCTCGCGCGGATCGGCGTTCACGAGTGCGGCCACCTGTTCGCGCGCTTCCTCGACCGCACGCTCCGCGTCCCAGCCGTAAGCGTGGCTGCGCGACGCCGGGTTGCCGAACTGCTCGCGCAGGTACGGCACCATCTTGTCGACCACGCGCGGATCGACGGGCGTCGTCGCGCTGTAATCCATATAGATGGGCAGGTAGAGAGTCTCTTGGGTCATCTGTCGCTCCGGGTATTCTGTGCAGGGACTATGTGCGTTATGGGGGTTGGCGGGCGCCTTCGCGCTCACGAACTCGCGATGTTGAACACCGAATTGGGGCCGAGCGGCATCGTGCGCACGGGCTCGGCCGGTGCGGCGACGGGCTCCGGCGTGCGACGGTCGCGCAGCACCGCAGGGGCGCCCTCGCGTGCGCGCTGCTGATCGACGAGATCCTGCAGCGACACCGAATCGAGGTATTCGACCATCTTCTGGTTCAGCGTCGACCACAGCTCGTGCGTCATGCAATGGCCGTCGGGCTGCTTCGAGCCGTCGCACGTGCCCTTGCCGCCGCACTGCGTGGCGTCGAGCGGTTCATCGACCGCGATGATGATGTCGGCGACGGTGACGTCCTGCGCGCGACGCGCGAGGTTGTAGCCGCCGCCCGGGCCGCGCACGGATTCGACGATTTCATGCCTGCGCAGCTTGCCGAACAGCTGTTCGAGATACGAGAGCGAAATCCGCTGGCGCTGGCTGATGCCTGCAAGCGTCACCGGGCCCTGCTCCTGGCGCAGTGCCAAGTCAATCATCGCCGTGACGGCGAAACGGCCTTTGGTGGTGAGTCTCATGGTGTCTAGGGGACTGCAATCTTGACGATTTTGGTCAAGTATAAATATTTGACGTTTTTAGTCAAGTATCCATGTCTGTGAAAGGGTATTCGCAGACCGCTGAATATCGCGCGGTCAGTGCGCGGTGCGTGCGCGGAGCGTCTCCAGCAGGCCCGCGCACGCGCGCTCGACCTGGTCGAGCACCTGCTCGAAGCCCTGCGTGCCGCCGAAATACGGATCGGCCACTTCGGTTTCGGTCGCGCCCGGCGCGAATTCCATCAGCAGGCGCACCTTGTCGCGATGCTGCGGCGGACAGCGACGGCGCAGCTCGGCGAGATTCGCTTCGTCCATCGCGAGCAGCAGATCGAACCGCTCGAAATCCGCCGCGCTCACCTGCCGCGCGCGCAGCGCCGACAGATCGTAGCCGCGGCTGCGGGCCGCCGCCTGCGCCCGCGTATCGGGCGGCTCGCCGACGTGCCAGTCGCCGGTGCCGGCCGAATCGATCGCGATCCGGTCGGCCAGCGCGGCCGCATCGACCTGGTGGCGCATCACGCCCTCCGCGGTGGGCGAACGGCAGATGTTGCCGAGACAGACGAAACAGATCGCAACGCGGGTCATCGCACTATCGGAAAGCCGCGGCGCACCGCGTGGGGGAAGAACACGCCATTATACAAAGGCGGCCGACATCACGCCGCCGCGCGAAGCGACGGCGTCATGCGTTACAGCGCCTTCGGCGCAGCGAGCGCCATGTCGCCGGATGCCGCGGGCAGCGCCTGCGCCGCGTCGCCGACCAGCCCGAACGACACCGCGCGCGCCAGTTCGGCGGACGCCTGGTGAACCGCGAGCGGGCCGCGCGACGGCGCATCGGCCATCGCATGCAGATAGGCAACCGCTGCCAGCGGAACCACGATTGCCAGCGGCCAGTACATCGATATTGTCTTTTTCATGATGCGGACCTCGTTGACCTCGTACCCCGAAACCCGATTCCGGGGACTACAGACGAGATTCTATAGGCCGCATCTATCAAGATAAATATGCAAATAGCGAACGCACTGTTGCCGCTCGCTGAACAGTGTCAGCCGAGGTGACTTTGCGACGCCGCGTACAGCTCGCGGAACGTGCGCCCGGTCGGCGTCGACAGGTCGCGCGTATCCATCCAGCCGCCCATCATCGGCAGGCGCCGCAGCATGCCGCCGTCGCCGCCCAGCCGTTCGAGGACGCGCACCGCGAGCTTGGTCGTCAGCGCATACAGCATCGGGCGTCGGGCGAAGAACCCCCACGCGGCGAGCGCCGCGCGTTCGCGCCACGGCCGCAGGTGGCGCTCGACCTGCTTCTCGCGCAACGTGCGCAACAGGTGCGACAACGGAATCCCGGCCGGGCACACGCTATCGCATTCGCCGCACAGCGTCGCCGCCTGCGGCAGGTCGAGCGTGCGGTCGAGCCCGACGTAGCTCGGCGTCAGCACCGATCCCATCGGCCCCGGATAGACCCAGCCGTACGCATGACCGCCGACCTTCTGGTACACCGGGCAATGGTTCATGCACGCGCCGCAGCGGATGCAGCGCAGCATCTCCTGGAATTCGCCGCCGATCAGGCCCGTGCGGCCGCCGTCGACGAGCACCACGTAGTTGTGCTCGGGGCCGTCCTCGTCGCCGGGCCCGCGCGGCCCGGTCAGCAGCGAGAAATAGTTCGACGTCTTCTGCCCGGTCGCGGAACGCGGCAGCAGCCGCATCGCGGTCGCGAGATCCTCGAGGGTCGGCAGCACCTTCTCGATGCCCGTCACCGCGACATGCACGCGCGGCATCACCGTGCACATGCCCTCGTTCCCTTCGTTCGTCACGATCGCGACCGAACCCGTTTCCGCGATCACGAAGTTGCCGCCCGTCACGCCCATGTCGGCCGACATGAAATGCGGGCGCAGCACCTCGCGCGCCTCGCGCGTCATGTCCGGGATCTCGGTGAGCCGCTCGCGCCCATGCGTGCGCGCGAACAGGTCGGCGATCTCGTCCTTGTTCTTGTGCACGACGGGCGCAATGATGTGGCTCGGCGGCTCGTTGTCGTTGATCTGCAGGATGTATTCGCCAAGGTCCGTCTCGATCGACTGCACGCCCATCTCGGCGAGCACCGCGTTCAGGCGCATTTCCTCGGACACCATCGACTTGGTCTTGATGAC
Source organism: Burkholderia sp. BCC1047 (assembly GCF_902833155.1). Classification (NCBI taxonomy): domain Bacteria; kingdom Pseudomonadati; phylum Pseudomonadota; class Betaproteobacteria; order Burkholderiales; family Burkholderiaceae; genus Burkholderia; species Burkholderia sp. BCC1047. Next base: position 58,812 of record NZ_CADFEH010000032.1, read on the forward strand.
CTTCTTCACGTCGTGCCGGCGCGCGATGTCGGCCACGAGCCGCGCGGCGTCCTCCGTCGTTTCGGCGAACAGCACCGTCGTGCCGCGCCGCGTCGCCTCGCGCTCGAACGCGTCGAGCCATACGTCGAGATTCTCGAGCGCACGGTTGCGGCGCGCCTTCAGCGCGGCGCGCGTGGCCGGGAAGTCGATCAGGGTCATCGCGTCGGCGCGTGCGGACACGAACTTCGTCGACAGTTTCTTCAGGTTCTGCTGCAGGCGCTGGTCGGCCAGCTTCTGGCCGGCGCGCGCCTTGAAATGCATCGATTGGACTTGCATCGCGGTATCGGGGAAAAGTGAGCGGAACCGGGCGTCAGACGTCGCCCGCCAGCACCTGCGCGACGTGCAGCACGCGCGTGTCGCGGTCGCCGGTGCGGCGCAACCGCCCTTCGATGTTCAGCATGCAGCCGAGATCGCCGAGCACCACCGTGCCCGCGCCCGACGCGCGCACGTTCGCGCATTTTTCATCCGCGATGGCCGCCGAGATGTCGCCGTATTTCACCGAGAAGGTGCCGCCGAAGCCGCAACAGTGCTCGCAGTCCTTCATCTCGGCGACGGCCACGCCGCGCTGTGCGAGCAGCGCGCGCGGCTGCGCCTTCACGCCGAGCTCGCGCAGGCCCGAGCACGAATCGTGATAGGTGACCGGCCCGGCGAATTCGCCCGGCGCGAGCGACACCTTCGCGACGTTCGCGAGGAAATCGGTCAGTTCGTAAACTTTCTGCTGGAACCGCGTGTAGCGCCCCATCAGCTCGGGATCGTCGCGGAACAGGTCGCCGTAGTGCGCGCGGATCATCCCGCCACACGAACCGGACGGCGCGACGACGTAATCGAATGGCTCGAACTCGCGCAGCGTCTTTTCCGCGAGGTCGCGCGCGAGCGCGCGGTCGCCCGAGTTGTAGGCGGGCTGGCCGCAGCAGGTCTGCGTGGGCGGCACGATCACCTCGTAGCCGGCGTCGCGAATCAGCTTGAGCGCCGAAAAACCGATTTCGGGGCGCATCAGGTCGACCAGGCAGGTGACGAACAAACCGACTCGCATACGTGCTCCTTCGAGAAAACGGCTCTCATTATCCGACGTTTGTCCGGCAAGACCAACGCCGGCCCGCGCGCAAGCCTGCGGTGCGCGAAACGAGGACTTCCTCGAACGGCGTTCGCTTTTTTCACGATACGAGATACAATCGATCCAACACCGCTTGACGCGTCAACCGATTCCTCCCCCGACATGAGCCAACCCACCCCGGATTCAAAAACGTCGATCCAGGTGATCGAACGCATGATGCGGTTGCTGGACGCGCTCGCCGCGCACAGCGACCCCGTCAGCCTGAAGGAACTTGCGCAGCGCACGGAGTTGCACCCGTCGACCGCGCACCGCATCCTCAACGACATGGTGACCTGCCGCCTCGTCGACCGCTCCGATCCCGGCACCTACCGCCTCGGCATGCGGTTGCTCGAGCTCGGCAATCTCGTGAAGGCGCGCCTGTCGGTGCGCGACGCGGCGCTGATGCCGATGCGCGAGCTGCACCGCCTCACCGGGCAGACCGTGAACCTGTCGGTGCGCCAGGGCGACGAGATCGTCTATATCGAGCGCGCGTATTCGGAGCGCTCGGGAATGCAGGTCGTCCGCGCGATCGGCGGCCGCGCGCCGCTGCACCTCACGTCGGTCGGCAAGCTGTTCCTCGCGGCCGACGAAACGTCGCGCGTGCGTGCGTATGCGACGCGCACGGGGCTGTCCGGCCATACGCAGAACAGCATCACCGATATCGCGAAGCTCGAGCGCGAGCTGACGATCGTCCGCCAGCAATCGTGCGCGCGCGACAACGAAGAACTCGAACTCGGCGTGCGCTGCATCGCGGCCGGCATCTACGACGATTCGGGCAAGCTCGTCGCGGGCCTGTCGCTGTCGGCGCCGGCCGACCGGCTGCAGGACGCGTGGCTCGGCCAGTTGAGCCGGACGGCGCTCACCATCTCGGAATCGCTCGGCTACCGGCCGGCGCCCGCGAAGGACGTGGACGGGCTGCAGCGGCAGGCGTAAGCCGCGCCGTCGGCCAGATTCCTTCCGGCGCCGGCGCCGGTTTCGCCAGACAAAAAAGCCCCGCGATTGCGGGGCTTTTGCGTTGCGGCGACCGGTACGGTACGGCGGCGAACCGCCGCACGCGATCAGGTGCCGCCGCTCGGCGTGTTGGCCGCCGTCAGGCGCTCGCCGCCGCCGGCATCGAGCCAGTTGCGCAGGCGCGACGCGTCGGCGAAACGCGAGTACTTGCCGAACGAATCGAGCAGCACCATCACCATCGGCCGGCCGTGAATCGTGGCCTGCATCACGAGGCATTCGCCCGCTTCGTTGATGAAGCCCGTCTTCTGCAGGCCGATGTCCCACGAGCCGTTGCCGCGGATCAGCGCGTTGGTGCTGTTGTAGACGAGGTTGCGCTTGCCCGTGTACACCTCGTAGGTGCGATCGGTCGAGAACTGGCGGATCATCGGGTACTGGTACGCCGCATTGACCATCTTCACGAGATCGCGCGCGCTCGACACGTTCGAGCTCGACAGGCCGGTCGAATTCTCGAAATGCGTATCGGTCATGCCGAGCGACTTCGCCTTCGCGTTCATCGCCGCGATGAACGCCGGACGGCCGCCCGGGTAGTAGCGCGACAGCGCGGCGGCCGCGCGGTTTTCCGACGCCATCAGCGCGATGTGCAGCATATCCTCGCGCGACAGCACCGAGCCGACCGACAGGCGCGAGCCCGTGCCCTTCTCGTAGTCGCGGTCTTCGTCGGTGACTTCGAGCTGATCGGTCATCGGCGACTTCGAGTCGAGCACGACCATGGCCGTCATCAGCTTCGAGATCGATGCGATCGGCACGACCGCGTGCGAATTCTTGTCGAACAGCGGCTCGCCGGAATTCTGGTCGACGACGTACGCGACGCTCGAGCGCAGCGCGAGCGCATCGGGCGTGTCGTGCAGGCCGAACGCTTGGCCGACCGTCGGACGGCGCGGCTGGAACGCGACCTTGCGCACCGCGCCGCGATGGCCGCCATGCAGGTTGTTCGCCGCCAGCGTCACGCGCTTGCGCGACGCTTTCGCGCGCGGCGCATCGGCGTCGGCGACCTTGGCGGATTTGTCGGAGGTCGCCCGGGCCGACTTCTTCTTCGCTGACGAAGCAGGAGCGACGGCCTTTTTCTTGGCGGCTTGGGTCTTCGCAGTGGCGGCGAAGGCGTCAGCAGGCGTGACGGACGCGGTGGTCGCGAGCAACGCGACTGCGACCGACACAGCGGTGCCGAGCGTCATGCTCTGCAACAATCTGCGCGGTGAAAACGATTCGGCTTTCATTGGGGTCTGGACAAAGCGGGCGGGAGGTTTCCGCAAGTGTAGTTAAAGCTGAAAAAAAGAGCAATATTAGGCACTTACCGATCGTCTTTAAACCGGAATGTAAGAGTCGGCCAACCTCCGGCCAATCGACCCTTCCGTTCCCATCGAAAAAATCGATGGGACGCACTGCCCGACAGCGCCCGTCTCCCGATTACCACGCGGTTAATTGAGATAACGTCACTTCGGCGGCAATTTAAAGCGGGGAAAGTACGTATCCGATGCTCGGCGTGCCCAGGGCGCCGGTCTCGGCCGTGACGGCGGCACGTCGCCACGGCACGCGCATCGAAACGGCGCGTTTTTCGACAGGAACAGAAGGATAACGTTCCATGGGCCTGTCAGGTTTACCTGTGCGTGATCATGGTGCGGCGCGTTTGCCCCGGCGCCGTGCGCACCATGTGGGAACACGCATGAAACCGATTCCGAACGGGTGCGATAACTCGTTGTTTTATCGATAATTTGTCGCGATTGTGCAACGCACAAAAAGTGCTTGACATCCGTGCTCGCTGCCCTAAAATAGGCCTCATTGCTGCGTTGCACAAAGCACGCGGTGCCGAAGTTCCCCAGCGTAGTGCCCTTTATCCTGCGATCGACGCGATCGCTTTTCAGGAGCCTGACATGTCCTTGCTGACCCCCGAGCAAATCGCCGCCGCCCAAAAAGCCAACCTCGAAAGCCTGTTCGGTCTGACGACCAAGGCGTTCGAAGGCGTCGAAAAGCTGATCGAACTCAACCTGCAAGTCGTGAAGTCGACGCTGGCCGAAGGCCAGGAAAACGCGCAGCGTCTGCTGTCGGTGAAGGACGCGCAGGAACTGATCGCGCTGCAAGCGAGCCTGTCGCAGCCGGTCGCGGAAAAGGTGCTGTCGTACGGCCGTCACCTGTACGAAATCGCATCGTCGACGCAAGCCGAGTTCGCGAAGGTCGCCGAAGCGCAATTCGACGAGCAGAACAAGAAGGTCCAGGCACTCGTCGACAACGTCGCGAAGAACGCCCCGGCCGGTTCGGAAACGGCTGTCGCCGCACTGAAGTCGGCGCTGAACGCTGCGAACACCACGTACGAAACGGTTCAGAAAGCCACGAAGCAAGCGGTGGAAATCGCTGAAACGAACTTCAACGCCGCTGCTGCCGTCGCAACGAAGGCTGCAACCGCCGCTGCCGCGCGTCGTTCGAGCAAGCCGGCCGCGTAAGCGTCCCCTGCTCCTGAAAGAGCCGCGCCCAGCGCGGCTTTTTCGTTTCTGGCGCCGGAATGTGCCGGGCGGGCGGCAAACTGCCCGCCACCATCGAGCCTGTCGCGCGCCACGCAAAACAAAACGCCGCCGTCCGGTTTGCCCGGGCGGCGGCGTTTTCGTGGCCGGCGCGTGGCCGGCCATGCCGGTCGCGTTACTGTTACTTCTTGCGTTGCGGCGGCAGGTCCGTACAGACGCCTTCGTACAGCTCGGCGGCCATGCCGACCGATTCGCCGAGCGTCGGGTGCGGATGGATCGTCTTGCCGATGTCTTCCGCGTCCGCGCCCATTTCGACCGCGAGACACACTTCGCTGATCAGGTCGCCCGCGTTCAGGCCGACGATCGCACCGCCGATCACGCGATGGGTTTCCTCGTCGAAGATCAGCTTCGTGAAGCCTTCGTCGCGGCCGTTCGCGATCGCGCGGCCCGAAGCGGCCCACGGGAACACGGCCTTGCCGTACTTGATGCCTTCGGCCTTGCACTGGTCTTCGGTCTTGCCGGCCCACGCCACTTCCGGATCGGTGTAGGCCACCGACGGGATCTGCAGTGCGTCGAAGTACGCCTTTTCGCCGTGCGCGGCTTCCGCGGCGACGTGGCCTTCATGCACGGCCTTGTGCGCGAGCATCGGCTGGCCGACGATATCGCCGATCGCGAAGATGTGCGGGACGTTCGTGCGCATCTGCTTGTCGACGTCGATGAAGCCGCGATCCGTGACCGCGACGCCGGCCTTGTCGGCACCGATCTTCTTGCCGTTCGGGCTGCGGCCCACCGCGACGAGCACGAGGTCGTAGCGCTGCGCTTCCGCCGGCGCCTTTTCGCCCTCGAACTTCACGTAGATGCCGTCTTCCTTCGCTTCCGCGCCGACCGTCTTGGTCTTCAGCATCACGTTGCCGAAGCGCTTCGCGTTGTACTTTTCCCAGACCTTCACGAGATCGCGGTCGGCGCCCATCATCAGGCCGTCCATCATTTCGACGACGTCGACCTCGGCGCCGAGCGTCGAGTAGACCGTCGCCATTTCGAGGCCGATGATGCCGCCGCCGATCACGAGCATGCGCTTGGGCAGTTGGCGCAGTTCGAGCGCGCCCGTCGAATCGACGACGCGCGGGTCTTCCGGCATGAACGGCAGCTTCACGGCCTGCGAGCCCGCGGCGATGATCGCCTGCTTGAACTTGACGACCTTCTTGCCGTTTTCGCCCTGCACTTCCATGTGGAACGGATCGACGAACGCGCCGACGCCGGTGACCACTTCGACCTTGCGCGCCTTCGCCATGCCGGCGAGGCCGGTCGTCAGTTTCTTGACGACGCCGCCCTTGAAGTCGCGCAGCTTGTCGAGATCGACTTGCGGCTTGCCGAACGTGATGCCGTGCGACGCGAGCGCCGCGGCTTCCTCGACGACGAGCGACGTATGCAGCAGCGCCTTCGACGGGATGCAGCCGACGTTCAGGCAGACGCCGCCGAGCGTCGAATAGCGTTCGACGAGTACGGTCTTCATGCCGAGGTCGGCGGCGCGGAATGCGGCCGAGTAGCCGCCGGGGCCGGCGCCGAGTACGAGCATGTCGCACTCGATGTCGGCGGCGCCGCTGTAGCTGCCGGCTTGCGGCGCGGGCGCCGGCGCGGCTGCGGCCGGAGCCGGCGCGGCTGCGGCCGGAGCCGGTGCGGCGGCGGCGGGCTTCGGCGCTTCGGGCGCTTTCGCGGGAGCGGCTGCGCCTGCCGACGCTTCGACGATGGCGATGACGGTGCCTTGCGAGACTTTCTCGCCGGCTTTGACCTTGACTTCCTTGACGGTGCCGGCGACGTCGCTGGGCACTTCCATGGAGGCTTTATCGGATTCGAGCGTGATGAGCGTTTGCTCTTTTTCGATCACGTCGCCGGGTTTGACGTTGACTTCGATGACATCGACGCCGCTGAAATCGCCGATATCCGGAACCTTGACTTCGATGAGACTCATGACTGTCCCCTTCTTGATTGACTGCAGACAGAGGGGGAGGAACCCGCGAGAGAACCGACTACGGCTACGGCCTGACAAAAGCAGCGAACCTGGGCAGGACCACCTTTGCCGTCCGCCCAAGGACGCGCCTTTCTTTTGGTTACTTTTCTTTGGAAGACAAAGAAAAGTGACCGCCGCCCCGCGCAGGGGCGACGCTAATAGACCGTTAGCGCAACAGGTTCAACGAAAAGGCGTGGACAAAAACCGAACACAAACCCACGCCCCCGCGAGCCCCACCCCGCTCATCAAAGAATGATGCGACGGAAATCCCCGAGCAACGCGCCGAGATACGCATTGAACCGCGCGGCTTCCGCGCCATCGATAACCCGATGGTCATACGACAGCGACAACGGCAGCATGAGCCGCGGCACGAACTGCTTGCCGTCCCACACCGGCTTCATCTGCCCGCGCGACAACCCGAGGATCGCCACTTCCGGCGCGTTGATGATCGGCGTGAAGTTCGTCCCGCCGATCCCGCCGAGCGACGAGATCGAGAAGCAGCCGCCCTGCATCTGGTCCGGCTTCAGCTTGCCTTCGCGCGCGGCCTTCGACAGGTCGCTCATTTCCTTCGCGATGTCGACGAGGCCCTTCTTGTCCGCATCGCGGATCACCGGCACGACGAGGCCGTTCGGCGTATCGGCCGCGAAACCGACGTGGAAGTACTGCTTGAACACGAGGTTGTCGCCGTCGAGGCTCGCGTTGAAGGTCGGGAATTTCTTCAGCGCGGCGACGACCGCCTTGATCACGAACGCGAGCATCGTGAACTTCACGCCCGCCTTTTCGTGTTCCTTGTTCAGCTGGACGCGCAGCGCTTCGAGCTCGGTGATGTCCGCTTCGTCGTTGTTCGTGACGTGCGGGATCATCACCCAGTTGCGATGCAGGTTCGCGCCCGAGATCTTCTTGATGCGCGACAGCGGCTTCGCCTCGAACGGGCCGAACTTCGAGAAGTCGACCTTCGGCCAGGGCAGCAGGTTCAGCTCGCCGCCGCCTGCCGGCGCGGCTGCCGCGGCCGGCGCCGCGCGCTGGCCCGTCATCACGCCCTTCACGAAGCCCGTGACGTCTTCCTTCGTAATGCGGCCCTTCGGCCCCGAGCCCTGCACGCGCGCGACTTCGACGCCGAGTTCGCGTGCGAACTTGCGAACCGACGGCGATGCGTGGCTCGCGCGATATTCGCCCGACGGTGCGGCGGCCGGAGCGGCGGCAGCCGGTGCCGGCGCAGCCTTCGCGGGTGCCGGGGCGGCGGCGGGCGCCGGGGCGGCCGCGGCCGGAGCCGGTGCGCTGGCCTGCGGGGCGGCGGCAGCCGAAGCGCCGGCGGCTTCGAGCAGCACGATCAGCGTGCCTTCCGACACCGAATCGCCCACCTTGACCTTGATGTCCTTCACGACGCCGGCGGCCGGGCTCGGCACGTCCATCGTCGCCTTGTCCGACTCGAGCGTGACGAGCGACTGTTCCTTCTCGACCGTGTCGCCGACCTTCACGCCGATCTCGATCACCGGGACATCCTTGTAGTCGCCGATGTCGGGCACCTTCACTTCGAGCGTGCCGCCGGACGCGGCCGATGCGGCAGCGGGCGCGGCGGCGGCCGGTGCCGGCGCTGCTGCGGGAGCGGGAGCCGCGGCCGGCGCGGCCGGCGCGGCCGCGCCATTCGCCTGCGCGCCTGCGCCGCCTTCGAGCAGGATGATCAACGAGCCTTCCGACACGGAATCGCCGACCTTGACCTTGATTTCCTTCACGACGCCGCCGACCGGGCTCGGCACGTCCATCGTCGCCTTGTCCGACTCGAGCGTGACGAGCGACTGCTCGGGCTCGACCGTGTCGCCGACCTTCACGCCGATCTCGATGACCGGCACGTCCTTGTAATCGCCGATATCCGGCACCTTCACTTCGATCGCTTGACTCATCTGTTTCTGTCTCCATGGCCGCGCGCGCTCCTCGCGGGAGCGGCGCGCGGCATCACACGGCGTGTGCGTTAAACGGTCATCGGGTTGGGCTTGGACGGATCGAGGTTGTACTTGGCGATCGCGTCCGCGACCACCTTGCGCTCGATCGTGCCTTCGTCGGCCAGCGCGTTGAGCGCGGCGACGGTGACCCAGTGACGGTCGACTTCGAAGAAGTGACGCAGCTTCTCGCGGGTGTCCGAACGACCGAAGCCGTCGGTGCCCAGCACGACGAAGCGGCGATCGATCTGGCCGCGGATCTGGTCGACCAGCGCACGGACGTAGTCGGTCGAAGCGATGACCGGGCCCTGCGTGTCCTTCAGGCACTTCTGCACGTGCGACAGGCGACGCTCCTCGGTCGGATGGAGCAGGTTCCAGCGCTCGACCTGATGGCCTTCGCGCGCGAGTTCGGTGAAGCTCGGCACGCTCCACAGGTCGGCGGCGACGCCCCAGTCGTTCTTCAGCAGGTCGGCGGCGGCGATCACTTCGTTGAAGATCGTGCCCGCGCCGAGCAGCTGGACGCGCGGCGCCTTCTTGTCGGCGTCGGCCTTCCTGAACGCGTACATGCCCTTGATGATGTCGGCCGCCACGTGCTCGCCCTGCGGAATCGCCGGGTGCTCGTAGTTCTCGTTCATCACCGTGATGTAGTAGTACACGTCTTCCTGGTCCTGCACCATGCGGCGCAGGCCGTCCTGGACGATCACCGCGAGTTCATAACCGAACGTCGGGTCGTAGCTCACGCAGTTCGGCACCGATGCCGCCCACAGCAGCGAGTGGCCGTCTTCGTGCTGCAGGCCTTCGCCGTTCAGCGTCGTACGGCCCGCGGTGCCGCCCAGCAGGAAGCCGCGCGAACGCATGTCGCCCGCGGCCCACGCGAGGTCGCCGATGCGCTGGAAGCCGAACATCGAATAGAAGATGTAGAACGGCACCATGATCTCGCCGTGCGTCGAATACGACGTCGCCGCCGCGATCCAGTCGCACATGCCGCCCGCTTCGTTGATGCCTTCCTGCAGGATCTGGCCGGTCTGCGATTCCTTGTAGAACATCAGCTGGTCGGAATCTTCCGGCACGTACTTCTGGCCTTCCTGGTTCCAGATGCCGATCTGGCGGAACAGGCCTTCCATGCCGAACGTACGCGATTCGTCCGGGACGATCGGCACGACGCGCTTGCCGAGCGCCTTGTCCTTCAGCAGGATGTTCAGGATCCGCACGAACGCCATCGTCGTCGAGATCTCGCGGCCTTCGCCCGTGCCCTTCAAGAGCGGCTCGAACGCGTCGAGCGCCGGCACCGGCAGCGACGTCGCCTTCTCGCGGCGGTGCGGCAGGTAGCCGCCGAGGTCCATGCGCTTCTGGCGCATGTATTCGAGCTCCTTCGAGCCTTCCTCGAACTTCAGGTACGGCACGTCGGCGATCTGCTCGTCGGTGATCGGCAGGCGGAACTGGTCACGGAACTTCTTCAGTTGCTCGACCGGCAGCTTCTTCTGCTGGTGCGTGATGTTCATTGCCTGGCCCGACTCGCCCATCCCGTAGCCCTTGATGGTCTTCGCGAGGATGACGGTCGGCGCGCCCTTCGTGTTGGTCGCTTCGTGGAACGCCGCGTAGATCTTGTGCGGATCGTGGCCGCCGCGGTTCAGCGCCCAGATGTCGTCGTCCGACCAGTCGGCGACGAGCGCCTTCAGTTCAGGCGAGTTGAAGAAGTGTTCGCGGACGTACGCGCCCGACTCCGACTTGTACGTCTGGTATTCGCCGTCGACGCATTCCATCATCCGGCGCATCAGCGCGCCCGACTTGTCGCGCGCGAACAGCGCATCCCAGCGGCTGCCCCAGATGACCTTGATCACGTTCCAGCCGGCGCCGCGGAATTCCGATTCGAGTTCCTGGATGATCTTGCCGTTGCCGCGCACCGGGCCGTCGAGACGCTGCAGGTTGCAGTTGATCACGAACACGAGGTTGTCGAGCTTCTCGCGGCTCGCCATGCCGATCGCGCCGAGCGATTCCGGCTCGTCCGTCTCGCCGTCGCCGAGGAACGCCCACACCTTGCGGCCTTCCGTCTTCGCGATGCCGCGCGATTCCAGGTACTTCATGAAGCGTGCCTGGTAGATCGCCATGATCGGGCCGAGACCCATCGACACGGTCGGGAACTGCCAGAAGTCCGGCATCAGCCACGGGTGCGGGTACGACGAAATGCCCTTGCCGTCCACTTCCTGACGGAAATTGTCGAGCTGCTCTTCCTTCAGGCGGCCGAGCAGGAACGCGCGCGAGTACACGCCCGGCGACGAGTGGCCCTGCACGAACACGAGATCGCCGCCGTGCTGGTCGGACGCCGCGTGCCAGAAATGGTTGTAGCCGACGTCGTAGAGCGTCGCGGCCGACGCGAACGATGCGATGTGGCCGCCGACGTTCGTGTCCTTGCCCGCGCGCAGCACCATCGCCAACGCGTTCCAGCGCGTGTACGAACGGATGCGGTGCTCGATGTCCTGGTCGCCCGGAATCTTCGCCTGGGCTTCGAGCGGAATCGTGTTGATGTACGGGGTATTGGCGGAGAACGGCAGGTGTTCGCCGTGCATGCGGGCGAATTCGATCTGCTTTTCGATCAGGTAATGCGCGCGGCCGGTGCCCACGGAGGAGATCACGCCATCGAGCGACTCCAGCCACTCGACGGTTTCTTGCGGGTCGTCGTCACGTTCGGCGGCGACATACTTCATCACTTCGTTCGGTACAGCGGACATTCTCGTCTCCTGGGTCCTGGAATGTGAGGATCGCTCTCGTGCAGACGACGCGGCGCGGCCGGCTGCGGGCAAGCTCCGACGGATTGTAATGAGCGTGGACGGGCCTGCGCAACAAAATTTTCGAATCGTGAGATCTTTTCTCATGATGCGAAATATTGCTGCGCTGCACCCATATTTCGGGGCTCCGCGGCCCGTCTCGTCGGAACAAAACCGTTTGCGTTCAACATATCCGGTATCGGTTTTCCATGTATTGCGCTGCGCTACAATCCTGCCATGTTGACCGATCGGCTTTTCGCACGCTCGGCGCGACCGCCGGGCCCGCCGGCGGAGTCGCAGCCGTCCCGTTGGCACCACGGACCGTGGTGGTCCAATTCCTATTTGCTGACGCCGCTGCTGTCGATCCTGGTGTTCCTCGTCGTGATGAGCCTCATCCTGTGGAGCCTCAACCGGCGCGAACAGCAGCAGCAGGAAGACACCCTGTTTCGCAACGTCGCGTGGGCCCAGCAGCAGATCCGCCTGTCGATGACGGGCGCGCAGGAACAACTGCAGGCGCTGTCGCGCGACCTCGCGTCCGGCCGCCTCGACCAGAACGCGTTCCAGATGGCGGTCGCGGATGTGATGCAGACGCATCCGGAAATCCTCTACCTGAACTGGTACACGGCGCCGGGCGTGCAGCGCTGGCCGGCCGTGCATCCGCCGCTGCTCGGCCAGCGGCTCGCGAAGCCCGGCGACGCGCAGATGCAGGACGCGGTGCGCGGCGCGTACGACGAGGCGCGCAGCACGCGCCGCCAGGCGTATTCGCCGCTGATCTACGACGAGTTCGGCAACGGCTTCATCACGTTGCAGACGCCGGTGATGCGCGGCGACCGCGAATATCTCGGCTCGCTCGCCGCGGTGTTTTCGGTCGAGGGCATCCTGAAGCACGACATCCCGCAGGAACTGTCGTCGAAGTACAAGATCTCGATCACCGACTCGAACAACCGCGAGCTGTCGTCCACGTCGACGCGCCCGCGGCTGCCGCGCGACTCCCACTACGACCTGCCCCTCGATCCGCCCGGCCAGGGGCTGACCGTGCGCGTGTACGCGTTCCCGCAGCTCACGAACCTGACGAACAACACGCTCGTGTGGCTCGTCGCCGGGCTGTCGTGCTTCGTGCTGTGGAGCCTCTGGAGCCTGTGGAAGCATACGCGCCAGCGCTTCGAGGCGCAGCAGGCGCTGTACGCGGAGGCGTTCTTCCGCCGCGCGATGGAAAACTCGGTGCTGATCGGCATGCGCGTGCTCGACATGCACGGCCGCATCACGCACGTGAACCCCGCGTTCTGCCGGATGACGGGCTGGGACGAGACCGATCTCGTCGGCAAGGTCGCGCCGTTCCCGTATTGGCCGCGCGACGCGTACCCGGAAATGCAGCGCCAGCTCGACATGACGCTGCGCGGCAAGGCGCCGAGTTCGGGCTTCGAGCTGCGCGTGCGGCGCAAGAACGGCACGCTGTTTCATGCGCGCCTGTACGTGTCGCCGCTGATCGACAGTTCGGGCCGCCAGACCGGCTGGATGTCGTCGATGACCGACATCACCGAGCCGAAGCGCGCGCGCGAAGAGCTCGCGGCCGCGCACGAACGCTTCACGACGGTGCTCGAAAGCCTCGACGCCGCGGTGTCGGTGCTCGCCGCCGACGAAGCCGAGCTGCTGTTCGCGAACCGCTACTACCGCCACCTGTTCGGCATCCGCCCGGACGGCCATCTGGAGCTGTCGGGCGGCGGCTTCGACCGCGCGCAGGCGTCGTCCGACTCGATCGACATGGTCGACGCGTTCGCGGGCCTGCCGGCCGCCGCGCTGACGAGCAGCACGGCGGACGCGCAGGAGGTGTACGTCGAGAGCATCCAGAAGTGGTTCGAGGTGCGCCGCCAGTACATCCAGTGGGTGGACGGCCACCTCGCGCAGATGCAGATCGCGACCGACATCACGACCCGCAAGAAGGCGCAGGAGCTCGCGCACCAGCAGGAAGAAAAGCTGCAGTTCACGAGCCGATTGATGACGATGGGCGAAATGGCGTCGTCGATTGCTCACGAATTGAATCAGCCGCTCGCCGCGATCAACAACTACTGCTCGGGCACGCTCGCGCTCGTGAAGAGCGGCCGCGGCACGCCCGAGACGCTGCAGCCCGCGCTGGAGAAGACCGCGCAGCAGGCGCTGCGCGCGGGGATGATCGTCAAGCGGATCCGCGAATTCGTGAAGCGCAGCGAGCCGAAGCGCCAGCCGGCGCGGGTCGCGGACATCGTCGCCGACGCGGTCGGGCTCGCCGAAATCGAGGCCAGGAAGCGCAGGATCCGGATCGTCACGGAAATCCTCGCAAGAATGCCTATTATTTATGTCGACCCCGTGTTGATCGAGCAGGTGCTCGTGAACCTGATGAAGAACGCAGCCGAGGCGATGGCCGACGTGAAACCGGCGTCGGTGGACGGCGTGATCCGCGTCGTCGCCGACCTCGATGCGGGCTTCGTCGACATCCGTGTGATCGACCAGGGCCCGGGCGTCGACGAAGCGACCGCCGAGCGCCTGTTCGAACCGTTTTACAGCACCAAGTCCGATGGCATGGGCATGGGGCTGAACATCTGCCGTTCGATCATCGAATCGCATCGGGGGCGTCTGTGGGTGGTCAACAACGTCGAGCCGGACGGCCGCATTTCCGGCGCGACGTTCCACTGCAGCCTGCCCATTGGGGAACCCGCTGATCTCGGCCAAGGGGGGCGCGAGGCATCGGCATCACATACCGTTACGGGAGAACTATGAATAGCCCTGTCACCACCACTCAGGAAACCGTCTTTGTCGTCGACGACGACGAGGCCGTACGGGACTCGCTGCGCTGGCTGCTGGAGGCGAACGGCTATCGCGTGCAATGCTTCTCGAGCGCCGAGCAGTTCCTCGATGCGTACCAGCCGGCGCAGCAGGCCGGCCAGATCGCGTGCCTGATCCTCGACGTGCGGATGTCGGGCATGAGCGGCCTCGAATTGCAGGAACGCCTGATCGCCGACAATGCCGCGCTGCCGATCATCTTCGTCACGGGCCACGGCGACGTGCCGATGGCCGTGTCGACGATGAAAAAGGGTGCGATGGACTTTATCGAGAAACCGTTCGACGAAGCCGAGCTGCGCAAGCTCGTCGAGCGGATGCTCGACAAGGCCCGAAGCGAAAGCAAGAGCGTCCAGGAGCAGCGCGCCGCGAGCGAACGCCTGTCGAAGTTGACCGCGCGCGAGCAGCAGGTGCTCGAACGGATCATCGCGGGCCGCCTGAACAAGCAGATCGCCGACGATCTCGGCATCAGCATCAAGACGGTCGAGGCGCACCGCGCGAACATCATGGAAAAGCTCAACGTCAACACGGTGGCCGACCTGCTGCGCCTTGCGCTGTCGAAGAAGCAGGCCTGAGCGGGTGCTCCGGCCGCGGCGGCACGGCCCGCCCCGGCCGCCCGGCCCGCAACCGGTGTTTGCCGCCCCGCGCGATGCGGCCCACTCGCGCGGCGGCGGCCGTTCCTCCCGGCGCACGCGCGCCGCGGCCATGACGCTTCCCGTTGATTCGCTGTCGGACGGCAGCAGGCGAACGGTATAATTACGTGCTTTGCTACGGCGCTTCGGGCGCCGTACGCCCGCATTCCAACTTCCCGGCAGGACCCACCACCATGACAGCCCTCCTCATCGACGGCAACGCCCTTTCGAAGACCTTGCGCGCCCAGGCCGCCGAACGCGCCGCCGCGCTGACCGCGCGCGGCCACCAGCCCGGTCTCGCGGTGATCCTCGTCGGCGCGAACCCGGCGAGCGAAGTCTACGTGCGCAACAAGATCAAGGCGTGCGAGGACAACGGTTTCTTCTCGCTGAAGGATGCGTACCCGGCCACGCTGTCGGAAGCCGACCTGCTCGCGCGCATCGACGAGCTGAACCGCGACCCGAAGATCCACGGCATCCTCGTCCAGCTGCCGCTGCCCGCGCATATCGACAGCCACAAGGTGATCGAGGCGATCGCGCCGGAGAAGGACGTCGACGGCTTTCACGTCGCGAACGCGGGCGCGCTGATGACCGGCAAGCCGCTGTTCCGCCCGTGCACGCCGTACGGCGTGATGAAGATGTTCGAAGCGCACGGCATCGCGCTGCAAGGCGCGAACGCGGTGGTGATCGGCCGCTCGAACATCGTCGGCAAGCCGATGGCGATGATGCTGCTCGACGCCGGCGCGACCGTGACGATCTGCCACAGCAAGACGCGCGACCTCGCCGCGCATACGCGCCAGGCCGACATCGTGGTCGCCGCAGTCGGCAAGCGCAACATCCTGACCGCCGACATGGTGAAGCCTGGCGCGACGGTGATCGACGTCGGCATGAACCGCGACGACGCGGGCAAGCTGTGCGGCGACGTCGATTTCGCGGGCGTGAAGGAAGTCGCCGGCTACATCACGCCGGTGCCGGGCGGCGTCGGCCCGATGACGATCACGATGCTGCTGATCAACACGATCGAATCCGCCGAACGCGCGGCGGCCGCCGCAGCCTGACGCTGCATTTGCCCAGCCGGCGCGCGGTTCCGCGCGCCGACGCCTCGCCAGCCGCCATCGCGCGGCTGCATCGCGCCGGCCGGCGCGCCCAATGCGCGTCGCCGGGCGCACGTCGCCGGCCGCACCCCGCGGCCGCCCGCATCCGACCCTGCGTCAATCGCGTCATTAGAAACTAACGATTGGAAAGCGCACGATGCGCCCCAATAATGTCGGTATCGGGCGCCGCTTCGTCGCGCCTCACCCTTTTCACCCCGGTTCATCCGGCAACAGACAGGGAGTCTTAATGTCCGCCAGCGCCAACACCAATCCGCTCCTCGACTTCTCCGGCCTGCCCCGTTTCGGCGAGATCCGCCCGGAACACGTGACGCCCGCGCTCGATACGCTGCTCGATGCCGCCAGCCGCGCGGTCGAAACGGCGAGCGCGAGCGACACGCCGTCGACCTGGGCCGCCGTCGTCGAGACGGTCGAGCGAGCCACGGAGCCGCTCGGCCGCGCGTGGGGCATCGTCGGCCACCTGAATGCGGTCGCCGACACGCCCGAACTGCGGGCTGCCTACGGTGAAAACCTGCCGCGCGTGACCGAGTTCTGGTCGAGCGTCGGCCAGAATCTCGCGCTGTACGAAAAGTACAAGGCGATCGCCGCGAGCGCCGAATACGCGACGCTGTCCGCCGAGCGCAAGAAGATCCTCGACAATGCGCTGCGCGACTTCCGGCTGTCGGGCGCCGAGCTGCCCGAGGACCAGAAGCCGCGCTTCGCGGAATTGCAGGAACAGCAGGCCGCGCTGTCGAAGGCGTTCTCCGATCACGTGCTCGACGCGACCAATGCGTACGCGTACTTCGCGAAGGACGAAGCCGAGTTGGCCGGCCTGCCCGGCGACGCGATCGAGGCCGCCCGCGAAGCCGCGCAGAAGGACGGCAAGGAAGGCTGGAAGTTCACGCTGCATTTCCCGTCGTACTTCCCGGTGCTGCAGTACGCGGACAACCGCGCGCTGCGCGAGACGCTCTACCGCGCGTATGCGACGCGTGCGTCGGAGCTCGGGCCGCAGTATGGCGACGGCAAGGCCGAATGGGACAACACGGCAATCGTCGCCGACGCGCTGAAGCTGCGCCGCGAAGAGGCGCAGATGCTCGGCTATCGCAACTTCGCCGAAGTGTCGCTCGCGCCGAAGATGGCCGAATCGCCGCAGCAGGTGATCGCGTTCCTCGAGGATCTCGCGACGCGCGCCCGCCCGCACGCGGACAAGGACTGGGACGAGCTGCGCACGTTCGCCGCGAAGACGCTCGGCCTCGCCGAACTCGCGCCGTGGGACGTCGCGTACGCGGCCGAGAAGCTCCGCCAGCAGCGCTATGCGTTCTCGGAAAACGAGGTCAAGCAGTACTTCCCGGAGCCGGCCGCGCTGAAGGGCCTGTTCACCGTCACCGAAACGCTGTTCGGCGTGAAGATCAAGCCGGACGATGCGCCGGTATGGCACAAGGACGTGCGCTTCTTCCGCGTCGAGAACCGCGACGGCTCGCTCGTCGCGCAGTTCTATCTCGACCTGTACGCGCGCGAAGGCAAGCGCGGCGGCGCGTGGATGGACGACGCGCGTTCGCGCGCGAAGCGCGGCAGCGACGTGCAGACGCCCGTCGCGTACCTGACCTGCAACTTCTCCGCGCCGGTCGGCGGCAAGCCCGCGTGCTTCACGCACGACGAGGTCATCACGCTGTTCCATGAATTCGGCCACGGGCTGCACCACATGCTCACGCGCGTCGACGAGCTCGGCGTGTCGGGCATCAACGGCGTCGAATGGGATGCCGTCGAACTGCCGTCGCAGTTCATGGAGAACTTCTGCTGGGAATGGGACGTGCTGTCGTCGATGTCGTCGCACGTCGATACGGGCGCCGCGCTGCCGCGCGCGCTGTTCGACAAGATGATCGCCGCGAAGAACTTCCAGAGCGGGCTCGGCACGCTGCGCCAGATCGTGTTCTCGATGTTCGACATGCTGCTGCACGTCGATTTCGACCCGGCCGGCGCCACCGGCGTGACCGCGTTCGCGCGCGAGATCAACGAGCGCTATCACGTGATCCCGCAGGCGCCGTTCTCGCGCTGGCCGAACACGTTCAGCCATATCTTCGCGGGCGGCTACGCGGCCGGCTACTACAGCTACAAGTGGGCCGAGGTGCTGTCGGCCGACGCGTACGCGGCGTTCGAGGAAGCGGCCGCCACCAGCGGCAGCGTGCTCGACGCGGCAACCGGCACGCGCTATCGCCGCGAAATCCTCGAGGTCGGCGGCAGCCGTCCGGCGATGGAGTCGTTCAAGGCGTTCCGCGGCCGCGAGCCGCAGATCGACGCGCTGCTGCGCCACAACGGGATGGCCGCGTCCGCGCACTGAGCGCGCCGCCCGGCCCTTCCGGCTGTTCCGGCTGCATCGACAGGCACCGCTTCGGCGGTGCCTTTTTTCATGGCGCGGGCGTGTCGTCGCCCGCTTCGTCGTCGAACAGCAGGAATTGCCCATGACGCTCGGCCGTGTCCTCGTCGATACGCACGCCGACGCCGAGCAGTCGCACCGGCTGCGCGCGCCGCAACAACCCCTTCGCGAGCAGCGTGACGGCCGTCTCGGCATTCGTCGCGTCGGCCACGCACTCGACCGTCGTACGCTGGAAATCGGCGAAGCGGATCTTCACGTACAGCTTGCGGATCGACCGCGCGGCGCCGGCGCGCTCGATCCGCGCGTCGAGTTGCACGACGAGGCGTCGGATTTCGTCCGCGCATTGCTCGAGCGTCGTCAGGTCGGTCACGTAGGTCGTCTCGACGCTGACCGACTTGCGCTCCTGATCGGCCTGCACGGGCCGCTCGTCGATCCCGCGCGACAGTTCGTACAGCCGCCGCCCGAACGCGCCGAACTCGCGGTGCAGGTCGATCAGCGGCCAGTCGCGCAGCTGCGCGCAGGTCTGGATGCCGAGCCGGTCGAGCCGCGTGGCCGTCACCTTGCCCACGCCGTGCAGCTTGCGCACCGGCAGCGCCGCGACGAATGCGTCGATCTCGTGCGGCCGCACGACGAACAGCCCGTCGGGCTTGTTCCAGTCGGACGCGATCTTCGCGATGAACTTGTTCGGCGCGACGCCCGCCGACACCGTCACGCCGACCGTATCGCGCACCCGCTCGCGGATCTCGCGCGCGATCAGCGTCGCGCTGCCCTGGCAACGCTCCGACCCGCTGACATCGAGGTACGCCTCGTCGAGCGACAGCGGCTCGACGTCCGGCGTGTAGTCGCGGTAGATCGCCATGATCTGCCGCGACGCCGCGCGATACTTGTCCATCGCGGACGGCAGGATCAGCAGGTCCGGGCACTTGCGCATCGCCAGCGCCGACGACATCGCCGAATGCACGCCGTAGCGCCGCGCCTCGTAGTTGCAGGTCGCGATCACGCCACGCTGGTCGGGCCGGCCGCCGACCGCGAGCGGCCGGTTGCGCAGCGACGGGTCGTCGCGCATCTCGACCGATGCGTAGAAGCAGTCGCAGTCGCAATGAATGATCTTGCGCATGCGCGGCGGCGCGGTCGGATCGGCAGGCGGGGTGGTGGTCGGGCTCACGGTGCCGATACTGTACAAAAACACAGTGCCGGTTTCAACTGCCGCGTATGGCCCGAGTCGGTCGCCCGCAGCCGGCCACCCACAACCGGCTGCGCCGTACCGGCCCGGTTTGCGCGGATCGTACCGGCCGGGCACGCGCAGCGGCACCTATACTCGTCTGCCGCGATACACGAAACGCAGGGGTGTCAGATGAAGACGATCGGACTGATCGGCGGTATGAGCTGGGAATCGTCGGCCGAGTACTACCGGATGATCAACCGGCACTCGAAGGCATTGCACGGCGGCCATCACAACGCGAAGAGCGTGCTGGTCACGGTCGACTTCGCCGAGATCGAAGCGCTGCAGCGCACGCACGACTGGGCCGCGCTCGGCGAACGGATGGCCGACGCCGCGCGGCAGCTCGAAGCGGCCGGCGCCGATCTCGTCGTCCTGACGACCAATACGATGCATCGCGTGCACGACGCGATCGAAGCCGCGGTGACGCTGCCGTTCCTGCACATCGCCGACCCGACCGGCAGCGCGCTGCGCGATGCGGGCGTCGAGCGCGTCGCCCTGCTCGGCACGCGCTATACGATGGAACTGCCGTTCTATGCAGAGCGGTTGCGCGGGAAGTTCGGGCTCGACGTGCTGGTACCGGACGAACGCGGGCGCGACGACGTGCACCGGATCATCTACGACGAGCTGTGCCACGGTGTGATCTCGGCGGCATCGCGCGCGACGTATGTGTCGATCATCGACGAACTGGCGACGCGCGGCGCGCAAGCCGTGATCCTCGGCTGCACGGAAATCACGCTGCTGATCGGCGCGGACGACTCGCCGCTGCCGGTATTCGATACGACCGCGGTGCACGCGAAGGCGGCGGTCGAGTGGGCGGCGCGGTAACTGCGACAGCGATCGGCGCGCGAAAAACAAAAAACCCGGCACGGAGCCGGGTTTTTCGTAGACGAAGTGCGCATCGGTCAATTGCGCGGCACATCGTCTGGTGTGCTTGGTTGCGGGGACAGGATTTGAACCTGTGACCTTCGGGTTATGAGCCCGACGAGCTGCCAGACTGCTCCACCCCGCGTCAGAGAAATAAATTATAGGGTGAGGAAGTACTCACGTCAATACTTTTGTCACAATTTCTGCTTCCGCTGCCCAAGCGGCGAGGCGTGACAGGTGTGCGAAGCCGCATGACGCGCGCGTTCGCACCCCATGCTCGCGGTAAGATGGCGGCCTTCGCATTCACGCCGCACGCACCCCTCCCGTTCATGAAAATCGCCACCTGGAATGTTAAGTGTCATAACGGGCGATAATTTCCGATCACGCACAATCATCAAGTATCACGTCCTTAAACGCTGATTTGAAAGCACTTTTCCGTAAAAACTGGTCAAATCGAGCCCCGGCGCTGACTTTGGTAGCGGTGAGATTTTAGGGTATCTTACGGGGTATCTCGCAAGGATACCCCGCCATGAAAAAGAGGACTTCCCCGCTCACCGACACCGCCATCAAGGCCGCTATCAGCAAAGCCGCCAGAGACGGCGCGTCAGACCGCAAGCTGTCTGACGGCAATGGCCTGCCTGGGCTGCACCTGCTGGTGAAAACCACCGGGGTGCAACTGTGGCGCTACAAGTTCTACCTGCACGGGCGAGAAGGGTTGATGGCGCTGGGGCAATACCCCGCCGTCACGCTGGCTGCAGCCAGGGAAGCGCACCGCGCCGCCTGCGCCCTGGTGGCAGCCGGCATCAATCCCGTGCATGCTCGCAAGAACGAACGCGAACGCGCCACCCTGGAAAAGAAGCAAGCCGAACGCGGCGCGTTCGCGACCGTGCTGCAGGACTGGCGCGACACCGCCGATAAGCACCTGGCCCCGTCCACTGTCAGACAGCGCAGCCGTGAAATCGCCAAGCACATCGAGCCGGAATTCAAGAGCAAAAGCATCACAGCCATCACGCGCGCCGACCTGGCCGAACTGCTGGCGCGCGTCGAGAAGAAGACGCCTGAAGTCGCGCGCAACTTGCGCGGATATCTGTTTCAGATTTTCGAACACGCCATCGGCGCAGGCGTGCTGAATGCCAACCCAATGCCGCCGGCTCGCCCCAGGCGCGGCGCGCAGGCACGCAGCCGCACCCAGGTGCATCACGCCGCCATGGATATTGGGCGCATCCCCGGCTTCCTGGCGGCCCTGGATGCGTCGAACTGCAATCCGGAGACGCGGGCAGCCATGAAGCTTGTGCTGCTGACTGCAGTTCGCAAGGTAGAGGCGACCGGTGCGCGGTGGGAAGAATTCCGGCTGGACGATGCGGAATGGCTTGTGCCGGCCGCGCGTACAAAGGCGCGGCGTCCGCATTGGGTGCCCCTCTCCCATCAGGCCATCGCGCTGCTGCGCGAACTGCACGAACTCACGGGGCACGGCGAATACCTGTTCCCCCACCGCGATCGCGCGCATACGCCGATGACCGGCAACGCACTTAACGCCGCAATGAATCGTATCGGCTACGGCGACGCGGCGACCGTGCATGGGTTTAGGAGTATGTTCAGCACGCATTTCAACAGCCAGCACGCGCACCCCGACGTGGTGGAACGTTGCCTTGCACATGCCCCCGAAAACGAAGTGCGTGCCGCGTACAACCGGCACCAGTACGCAGACGAGCGCCGCCAGATGATGCAGGACTGGGCCGACTACCTGGACCGGCTGTCGCAAACAGCCGCCATCGCAGCCTGACAGAAACCCCGCACGATGCGGGGTTTTCTTTACCCGTTGCGCCGACGCCATCAAGAAATTCGTTACGCCGCGTGAAGTGCGATTACGCCCGCGCATCCCCAATGAGCGTTTAAACGCAGTGCGCGGGGAAACGAATAACCCGCAAGAGGAAACACATAACCCACACGAGGAAACTTCGTCTCAGGCGCTCCAATATCGGGGCATCGCAATCACTTAAGCGAACTGAGAAATGGAACAGAAACCCAAGCGAATCCTGCGCATCGAAGATGCTTGTATCAAGGTGGGAATGCCCCGCTCCACGTTCTACCGCGCTGTCGCGCTCGGCGAACTGCCGAAGCCGATAAAACTCGGCGAGAAAGCTACGGGCTGGGTGGAATCTGAACTGGATGCGTTTATCGACGCCCGCATCGCAGAACGCGACCAAAAAGAAACGGGGGTGGCACGATGAAGCGCGCGACCCCCGACAAGAACACCACTCACCACAAAAACTGTAGTCCTAATTATATCACTATACTCAATCGCTTTGTTGGCATCTTCACGGACTGCGACCGTCCGTTTGGCCTGTTCGCGGTGCTTGCCCTGATCGCAATTTCGAACGGGGGTGTGCTGTGAGCCAAAAACTGAAAACTGCAGCCGAGTTTAAGGCATGGTGCGCAGCCAACAGCGCAGCCATTCTGGAAGAACAGGCCAATACGCGAGCCGTGGCGGCAGAAAAGGCGCTGGGATACATGCAGATGCGCGTCCGCCACGGTGCCAGCGTCCAGGACGCGGGTGACGCGTATTTCCGCGATTGCGTGCGCCCGAAATACTGGCCCGCGATCTATTCGGAAGTGGCGCGCGAACTGTTCCGCGAGCTTGGCTGGGTTGATCGTAAGGGGGCGAAATGACCTTTACGGACAACGCAAAGCTGGAGGCAGATTATCGGCGGCTGATGGGCCTCGATGCCGACGAAAATCGTCCGGCGCGCGACGAAGCGCGGCGCCGACGCCAAAAGGAAGAAAACGCACGCATCCAGGACGAACCCATTCGGGTTATGCCGCCGGTGATGACCGTCGACAACATGCTGGAAGATTGCGTGTGGATCGCGCAGGGCAGCCAGGTCGGGCGACTGAGCGCGCCGAAAACGGTGCTGACATTCGGCGAGTTTCGCGACCTGACGGCGTGCAACACATCCGAAATCAGCGACCCCGACGGCAAGGCCAAGCCGCGCAAGTTTCTGAATGCGGATTTGTGGAAGGCCAATGCGGTCCGCCAGACTGTCCACGCGCGCACGTTCCATGCAGGTGCTGGCGCGATATGCCGTGACCCTGACGGCGAAACGGCGCTCAATTCGTGGTGCCCTATTGAGCGTCGCAAGGCAGTGGCCGACGTGCAGCCGTTCCTGGATCACGTCGCATATCTGATCGAAGATGCTGGCGAGCGCGAAGTGTTCCTGGACTGGCTGGCGCACATCGAGCAACGCCCCGGCGTACTGCCACACTACGGCTGGCTGCATATCGCCGCAAACACCGGCACCGGACGCAACTGGCTGGCGTCTGTCCTGGCACGCGTGTGGCGCGGCTATGTGGCGCCGAACGTGGACCTGCCTGCGCTGCTGGAAAGTCAGTTCAACGGGCCGCTGGCTGGCCGCGTGCTGGCGATGGTTGATGAAGTGCAGGAAGGCGGCGGCGAAAATCCGTTCCGCCACGCCAACCGGCTGAAGTCGCTGGTCAATGCCGAAGAACGCGTCATCAACCCGAAATTCGGCCGCCAGTTCAAGGAACACAATGCTTGCCGCTGGCTGGTGTTCAGCAACCACGACAATGCCCTTCCGATGAACGACACTGACCGCCGTTGGCGCGTGGTTCGTCACGTCGCGGAGCCGCGCTCGCCGGAGACATACTCGAAGCTGTACGGGCTGCTGGACGATGCCGAGTTCATCAACGCTGTTGGCGTGTATCTGCGCAAGCGCGACATCAGCGCGTTCAATCCTGGCGAACGTCCGCCGATGAACGAAGCGAAGCGCGCGGCACTGGATGCGTCGAAGTCAATGACCCAGCAGGCGGCCGAGCAACTCGCATTGCGCTGGCCAGCAGACGTAATCACGAACGGCGACGCTGCCGAAGTGCTGAGCGACGGGCGCGACAACGGCTTTACGCCAGCCATGCGACGCGCGCTTACAGAAGCGGGCGCAGTTCAGTACGGGGACGGGCGGCTGGTCAAGGTTCGCGGAAGGTCCTGGCGGTGCTGGATTCTGCGCAACGCTGATAGATGGTCGGATGCAAAGCCCATCGACATATCGACCGAAGCTGTCCGCGCCCGCGACTTCAACGATGCGGCTCCGGCAATGGATGTTTTGGCAGTCGCCGCCAGTGACGTCGGCAGCGCGGATCGCCCATTCTGATGCACATCTGACCACCAGTTTGAGCCGCCCGCGAGGCGGCTTTTTTCTTGCCCGATGCGGTTTCGGTTTCGGCAAGTTTCGACTTCCTAAAAAGAGCCAAAACTGTTTTATCACGAACGTGAATACTTTTGTTCATAGAGATGAATATTTGAGTTTTGGGAGCGTATAGGGAAATGCGCAACCAGCTGAAACCGAAACTGATCGCATGCCCAAACGCGCCCCGCTACACCGCATCCTGGATGACACGCGCCAGCTTTCCTGGATGCTGTTGCGAGAACGCCAATGCGCCGGACCTGCTGCTGATATGTGCCGTGGCCATCGGTGACCTGGAGGCCAGACCGATGACAGTGTTCAAGTTGGCCGAATACATCGGCATGCCGCGCGGCATAGAAATCCGCAGGCTGGCACGGATGACGCGTGCCGGGCCGGTGGTGAAGGATGGCATGCGCCGGTACACGCTGACCGAGAAGGCGCGCAGGCGGGCTGCTGGCGTGGTGTGACGCGCCCGGGGTACGTGCATCGTGGCCGGGGGCGCGCCACCCAATGCGAATGATTCTCATTGGGTCCTTCCGGAGGGGGCCAGGGTGCGGCTGCAGGGGAGCCGCACCTATCGATATCTGGCTGGCTATTTTTAGCCGATTTCCGTTTCTCATTGTGAAACACAGTGAACGCCCGTTCGCATACGGCACAGAACCCACAAGGGGAATTCAATCGCTCGACTGCGGAAACTGTCGGAAACGTCGCGCGAATAACCCGCACGAGGAATTCAGAGCGCGAACGCCGCAGAATCCAAACTGAGATAACCGCAAACGAGCGAACAGATGATCCACAACGAACACGAACACGAAACCCGCCGCCCGCTGGAAGCACTGAACGACGACCAGGTGCGCGTCGCATTCGACGCCGCATTCGGCAACGCAATTGCCGGCCGCCGCACCAACAGCGTGGCGAATACGACCACGCTGAAAGACGTTTTCGACGGCGCGACGCGCGCGATGGGTGCCACGATGCACATCGCGCCGGGGTTCGATACCGGCCCCGTCATCCGTCAGCCGGCCGTGGCGTCGGGCATCATCGACCTGACGCGCGCCCTGACGCCCGCAGGCGCAAGCGATGGCGTGTATCACGTCAATACGGTTCCGGCCGCCGTGACGAACGACGTTGACCCGCTGGCGGTCATGCGCGCGCATAGCCGCGTCGTCAGCTTCGGCGGCGCTCGTCTGATCGTCGCGAGCGAGAAGCCCCGGCCGGTGTTCGGGTCGGAAAGCGGCATGAATGCTCCGGGTTTCTACAGGGACGTCAGCAAGGTTAGAACCGTGCTGCCGGCCGCGCTGGCGAGCGTGACGGATGGGCAGGACGCCGCGCTGTCGCCGATCCCCTTCGCGGACGCCGATTTCAGCTGGGGCGACGCGCCGAATTTCGCATTCCGCGCGCAGATCACGCGCGCCCAGCGGCGCGATGTGGCCGGCGATCAACTGGCCGCAGACTTCATGCTCGCGATTGCGATGGGCCTTGGCGAACTGGCTGACTCGCTGTTCATGCAGGCAGTGCTGGCTGCAACGCCGGCCGCTTTCAGCATCGGCGCACTGGCGGCCCGTCACGCGAAGCTGGACGAAGCCCGCGCCCTGGTGGGCACCGCAGGCGCTGGCGCATCGTTCCGGGGTGATGGCGTGTTCGTCGCGGCTGGCGGCATCCCGGCCGAGCTGACCGCATCGAGCGCGGGGACCATCGCCGGCCTGTTCAATCGCGCAGCCGTGGCCATTCGCCCCGAGCTGGTGGTTCACGTCAAGCGCCTGAACCTGCAGGACACGCAAGAGCTTGTCGTGTTCGGCAACCTGAGGGCGGTGATCCCGAACGCTGCCGGCGACTTCTGGACGGTGGCGTAATGCTGAAGTCCATCCGAACCTGGTTCGGTGGCCGCCAGACTGCAACGCCTGCCGCCACCGATGAACTACCCGCCGGAGTCGCGACCGTGATCGCAGGCGCCTCGTTCCTGGATCGCGGCGCGGATGAGGAAGGCAACCCGCGCCTGGTCATCACGCTCGCTGGCGGCGGCGGGTTTCGATACAGCCGCGACGGCGCCGTGGCGTGGCTGAAACGGGCGTGGCCGTCGCTGACCGAAGCGCAGACGGCCCGCGCATTGAAGCTGCTCGCCAGCCGTGTCGCCGAAATTAACCGGCTGCCCACCGCCGTCGAGCGCAGCGGCGAACGCTGGTCTGACTGGCGGCCTAATCACAGTGCCTGGTACGGGGAATAACGATGGAAGCGAAACGCCAAAAAATCAATGTCACGCTGCCGGCCACGATGGTGGAACGCCTGGAAGCAGAACGCGCAGCACTGAGCCAGCGCGCTGGCTGCGGCATGACTGCCAGCCAGACCATCGAAGCGCTGCTGAAGCGCGCCCTGGCGGGGCAGCAAACCGAATTCATGGCCCAGCCGGCTGGGTAAAGCCGGACGCGAGCTCACGAGCGCGCTCCACCAGCGTGGGCACGGCCTGACCCCCTCCGTGATGAGCATGGGGGTTACTTCAATCGCGCTGGCTACCGACGCCGGAAGTATCGGAAGCACTCCTGACCAAACACACGAACATGTCCATACGCACAAAACTGATTACCGCCGCGCAGATGTGTGGCCGCGCCGAAGCCGGCATGCGAGCGTATCGCGAAATGCTGTCTGTCGCTAACGCCGACTCAACTGCTGTCGGGCACGCGGCGACGTACTTCCGCCGCCTCGCCGTCGAGCTGGAACGCACCGCCATTGAGCTGCAGCAAACGAACCGTCGCGCCGCAGACTTGGGGGACGACGAATGAAAGCGCTACTCGCTCGCATCTTCGGCCACCGTGCCGAACAGGCACCCGCTGCCGAAGTCGCGCCGCGCAAACCTGCAGGCAAGCGCCGATACGGCAAGAGCAAGCCCCGCCATCCCGCGCCGCGTGGCGCTTACAAGGCCGACTGGAACGAGCCTATTTTGCAGGGTGACCGTCGATGAACGGAGTGGACAGCAACAATATCTTTGCCCTGATCGCCGCTGCCATGGCGACGGCCGACGCGATCAACCAGGACACGCGCCAGTCGCTGGATAGTCGCGACGGGGCCGGCCGGTTGCGTGCCGCGCTGCGTTCCTGGAAGGGCCTGGCATTCGAATATCGCGACTGGACACCCGCAGCGTCGCGCGTACCCGCAACGACCGGAGCAAACGCAGCATGAACACATACCTGATGACCGCAACCGAACTGGCTGCAATCTTCGAAGTAACGCCGCGTCGCATCGGCCAGTATCGCGACGACCGTTTGCTGCCGGCCATCGAGCGCGGCAAGTTCGACGCTTCCTGGCTGCTGTACCTGCGCAAAGGCGAGGAACGCGCCGAAGGACTGCGCAACCGTCCGAACCGCGACACGCTGGTTGCGCTGGGCTGGCTCGCCGGCAGCGATGACAAGCCGTCC
The DNA here is from genome assembly GCF_902833155.1 of Burkholderia sp. BCC1047. Lineage (NCBI taxonomy): Bacteria > Pseudomonadati > Pseudomonadota > Betaproteobacteria > Burkholderiales > Burkholderiaceae > Burkholderia > Burkholderia sp. BCC1047. The sequence goes on from NZ_CADFEH010000032.1 coordinate 86,721, forward strand.
GACGATGACCTGGCGGCGTTCGGCAAGCTGTTCGAGCGCAACGGCCTGACGCGCGATGCTGCCCTGGTGGCAGTTGGTCGCGCCCAGCAGTTGGTGGCGCGATGAGCCGCGTTGCCATCGCCGCAGTCCGTACCGGCAGGCCACGCGAGATTTACAGGTCGCGAGACGGCAACACGCCTGACTGGGCCGCCCTGGTGGATCGCATTTTGGGTCCCGTCGTAACCGAAGCAGACCGCGAACGGCGGCGCGCTGATGCACTGGCGTTGTCGGCAGCCGCCATGAAAGCTGCCGAATAGATCACCCACTCGTAAATCAAAAATGAGCAACCTTCAGATACTCCTATCGAACCTCGCCGCCGCGCACGCCGATGCGATCCACGTTGACCTGCTGCCGTTGGCTGCTCATCCGGAACTGCCCTGCGACGAGCTTACACGCGACATTGAGCAGGCGGTCCAGCGGCATGCCGAACGTCTGGGCGTGCGGCTGCCCTACTGATCTCCTGTTGTGGCGGCGCGGAGACGCACCAGCCATTGGCGCTGCTCCGCGTGCTACTAGAGAAAAGCAAGCAGCAACACCGTTGCCATCATAGAATCTGTACGGACGACCATGTATCAAACGAGAATATTTGCTCCGGATTCCCAAGGCATCCAACCAAATGTTTGCCCCCGATCCCAAATGGCTTGATGTATTCAAACTGCCTCTGCGGACGACCATCGCCGTCGCGCTCGCGAGTGGTGCATTGCTTGCCTTGGTCCTCACGCACATTCTGGACCTTGGGCCACTAGCAGGCTGTTGAAATTGGATACGGTGTAAACGGGCGTTGCGAGCGGTGCGTTAGAGATATCGTGTTCATGATCTTGGGCAGACGAGAGCGATGCG